>JALFIK010000167.1 GCA_022776205.1 Eubacterium sp. | reverse complement strand
AAATCATTTTCTGGCCATTATTTTGTAATATAATGTTAATAAAGCAACAGGAAAGGAAGATGCCGGATGCTCACAAACAGGTTACTGATTGTAAATCAGAATGAAAGTGCCTGCAGGGAAATGGCTGATTATTTTCAGGATAGTGGTTACAATGTAATCTGGTGCACAGAATATGATGAGGCGGTTGATATTTTTCTTAAGGGAAAAAGTAAACCGGATGTGCTGATGGTGGATGTGTTGATGCCGGGAAGAAAAGAATATGAATTTCTTGATAAAGTAAGAAATTTTTCTGAAGCGGCCATTACTATAGTTTCTGAAGATCAGAAGCTGGACAGCCAGCTGTATGCCTATTCGAAAAAGATTGATGATTATATTGTAAAACCTGTTCCAATGCCTCTGTTAGAAGCACATGTGGAAGCGTTAATGAGAAGAACATCCCACGAAAAGAAAAAAATGGAGACAGCAGGTGCCTTATCGATTGATTATGAAGGAAGAAAAATTTATCTTAATCATAAGGCTCTGAAGGTGACAGCGAAGGAATTTGATTTGCTTGAATATTTTATGAAGCACAGAGGAATGATCCTTTCGAGAGACAAGATACTGGATTCTGTATGGGGATATGACTATATAGGAAATTATCGAAGTGTGGATACTCTGGTAAAAAAGATAAGAGCAAAGTTAACAAAAGAATATCCGTACATCAGAACAGTTTATGGAGTAGGATACTGTTTTGATGTTCAAGAATGACGATTAGGATAAGAAAGGGGAATCTTATGAAAAAAAGACGGATTGCGGGAGTGCTTACCGCACTGATGTTATGTGTATGTATGCTGGCACCGACGGGAGTGAATGCTTCTTCGAGAGTGGGAATCAGGCCGATTGGAAAAAAGACAACGTCGTATTCCAAGAAAAAAACATATTGTTATGTGAATGGTAAAAAAATTAATATAAAGAAAACACCGACATTTATGAAGTCCGGCTGCTATATGGGTTCGGTTGATGAGATTTTAAAGAAAAGCAGTTTAAAAGTGAAAGTCGTAAGCAGTACAAGCAAGGAGCTTATTTTAAAATATGGTCCTAACACCGTAAAATTAAAAAACGGAAGCAAAAAAGCCGTTACAAATGGTGTGAAAAGCAACATGGGTACGACGGCGATTTACGGAACTTATACTTCCAGTGGAAAGAAGCGATGGATTGTTCCGGCAAAGAGTGTATGTTCCAGACTTGGTATTAGTTATCAGGCATCGGGAGGGGTTGTGAAGGTTTCGGGAAGAACGAACGCTGCTGTTCCTGTAAATAATACTTCTTCCGGAACAAGTGGCTCGACTTCGTCTGCCATAACAAATAATAAAATTAAGATTGTTCTCGATGCAGGACATGGCGGATCCGATTCCGGAGCAACGGGAAATAATCTGGCAGAGAAAAATTTAAATCTTGCGATTGTTCTTGCGGCAAAACAGTATTTTGACAAGGACAGTAAATTCCAGGTATTTTATACAAGAACGGCAGATACTTATCCAAGTCTGACCCAGAGATGTGAGCTGGCGAATAATCAGAATGCAGATATGTTTATTTGTGTACATATCAATTCTGCGACAGCTTCTGCCCGTGGAACAGAAACCCTGTGGAATCCAAATCGAAATGCTGTCACGGCAAAGAATGGTCTGACCTCACAAGAACTGGCAGAAGCAATGCATAGCAGTGCAGTGGAGGTTACCAGATTTAAGGACAGGGGATTAAAGAGCAGAACAGACCTTCGCGTTTTGAACGGGACGAATATGCCGGCCTGTCTGATTGAATATGGCTTTATTTCCAATAAGGATGAGGCTTCAAAAATGAAAAACAACACCAGTCTGTATGGAAAAGCTCTTTACAGTTCTGTTGTCAATTTGATGAAAAGTAAAGGAAGATATTAATAGAAATTATACATGGCGTATATTGATATTTCCCTGAAAAAATCATATAATGAATGCAGAAGAATCTCACAGCAAGACGATATTGTTCCCTGCTGTGAGATTTTTGTACAAAAAAAACACAATATATTGTACAGAAGAATCTTGCATACTACAAAATTGTGTGTTACAATGGCAATACGCAATTTGAGAATGAGAGAGATATAATTGGAGTGTTGATATGAAAATAATTAAAAGAAGCGGAATGGAAGTGGAATTTGACAGGAGTAAGATTGTTTCTGCAGTTTCAAGAGCGAATGACAGTGTTGTGGAAGCAGAGAAGATTACAGATGCCCAGATTGAAGAGATTTCAAAGAATGTGGAGACGATCTGCGCGGGAATGAACCGGGCACTGAGTGTAGAAGAGATTCAGGATCTGGTGGAAAATCAGATTATGAATCAGAAAGCTTTCCGTCTGGCGAGCAATTATATTACTTACCGTTATAAAAGAGCCCTTGTCCGGAAGTCTAATTCCACGGATAAACAGATTTTAAGTCTTCTTGAATGCAATAATGAAGAAGTGATTCAGGAAAATTCAAATAAAAATCCGACAGTAAACAGTGTGCAAAGAGATTATATGGCAGGAGAAGTAAGCAAGGATATTACAAGACGTTTTCTTCTTCCTCAGCACATTGTAGAAGCACACGAAAAGGGAATTATTCATTTTCATGATTCGGATTATTTTGCCCAGCATATGCATAACTGCTGTCTTGTGAATCTGGAAGATATGCTCCAGAATGGTACAGTAATCAGTGATGTTATGATCGAAAAGCCGAAGAGTTTCTCCACAGCCTGTAATATTGCAACCCAGAGTGTGGCACAGATTGCCAGTTCCCAGTATGGGGGACAGAGTATCACGCTCTCTCATCTGGTTCCGTTTGTACAAATCAGCCGGGATAAGTATAGAAAGGCAGTCCGTGAAGAGTTTGAATCGGAAGGACTGGAAATTGATGAGGAGAAAATTAACGAAATCGCAGAGATGCGCGTGAAGAGAGAGATTAAACAGGGTGTTCAGGTCATCCAGTATCAGGTAATCACCTTAATGACGACGAATGGACAGGCTCCGTTTGTCACTGTATTCATGTATCTTGATGAAGTGGAAGAGGGACCGGCGAGGGATGATCTTGCCATGATTATTGAAGAGATGCTCAACCAACGTATTCTTGGGGTTAAGAACGAGAAAGGTGTTTATATCACTCCTGCATTTCCAAAGCTCATTTATGTACTGGAAGAGGATAATGTCCGGGAGGGAAGCAAATACTGGTATCTGACAAAACTGGCAGCAAAATGTACAGCGAAACGTATGGTACCGGACTATATTTCTGAAAAGATCATGAAGAAGTTAAAAGATGGAAACTGTTATCCTTGTATGGGATGCCGTTCTTTCTTAACGGTATATCATGATGAGAATGATAAACCGAAATTTTACGGAAGATTTAATCAGGGTGTAGTTACCCTCAATCTGGTGGATGTGGCATGTTCTTCCGGTGGAGATATGGATAAATTCTGGGAGATTTTTGATGAGAGACTGGAATTATGTCATGAAGCTCTTATGTGCCGTCATAACCGTTTAAAAGGAACGCCGTCGGATGTCGCACCAATTCTGTGGCAGAACGGAGCACTTGCCCGTCTGAAGAAGGGTGAGAAGATCGACAAGCTTCTCTTCGGCAATTATTCTACGATCAGCCTCGGATACTGCGGTATTTCAGAGATGACATATGAGATGATTGGAGTGAGCCATACAGATCCTAAGGGC
>JALFIK010000159.1 GCA_022776205.1 Eubacterium sp. | reverse complement strand
TTATCTCTTTTCAAAAAATTTCTTATATGATATAATCCCATCATTAGGCAATTCAACTATAACCGTGAAACTATTTTGGATCAGAATGGAGGAAATTATGAGTAGACTTGAAGTCAGAGAGAAAAGCCAGGCACAGCAGGTAGTCGACAGCCTGTATCAGGACCTGGAACGCCGTATCATCGCCAGCCCTCCCGGACTATGTCCCGTTGATATGACCGCATCTTTTTTGAAACTTTTTCATGCACAGACTTGTGGAAAATGTGTCCCGTGTCGAATCGGGCTTGGAATTTTGGAAGATATGCTGGAAGATGTTCTGGATGGCAATGCCACTCTGGATACTCTGGATTTGATTGAACGGACCGCCAAGGTAATTTATGACAGTTCCGACTGTGCCATCGGATACGAAGCCGGCCGGATGGTCCTTAAGGGTCTGGAAGGTTTCCGGGATGATTTCATCGAACACATCACAAGCGGACATTGTTCCTGTCATCTCGAACAGCCCGTACCGTGCGTGGCTCTTTGTCCTGCCGGTGTGGATGTTCCCGGTTACATATCCCTCATCGCTGAGGGAAGATACGCAGATGCCGTAAGACTGATTCGTAAAGACAATCCTTTTGTCACATCCTGTGCTCTTGTCTGTGAACATCCCTGTGAGACAAAATGCCGTCGTAACTTCGTGGATGATGCCATCAATATCCGCGGTTTGAAGCGCTATGCCGCAGACCATTCCGGTATCGTTGCACCACCGGAATGCTGTGAGCCAACAGGCAAGAAGGTTGCCATCATCGGAGGCGGGCCTTCCGGTCTGAGTGCCGCTTATTATCTGCAGCAGATGGGACACCAGTGTACCATTTTTGAGCAGAGAAAGGAACTGGGCGGCATGCTCTATTATGGCATTCCAAACTACCGGCTTCCAAAAGAACGTCTGGCAGAGGATATCGATAACATTCTTGCCACCGGCGTAGAAGTCAAACTGAATACCTGTATCGGAAACGGAGACCACGAAATCTCCTTCAAGATGCTGGAGGGCAATTATGATGCCGTCTATGTGGCAATCGGAGCCCACACAGACAAAAAACTGGGCATTCCGGGTGAAGATGCCAAGGGAGTGATTTCTGCCATTTCCATGCTCCGGGATATCGGCGATGGCAATCCTCCGAATTTCACCGACAAGAATGTCATTGTTGTCGGCGGTGGCAATGTTGCAATGGATGCGACCCGCTCCGCCATCCGTCTCGGTGCGAAGAATGTCAGTGTTTTGTACCGGAGAAGAAAAGCAGATATGACTGCTCTTATGGATGAAATCGAATCTGCCATTGCAGAGGGTGCGGAAATTCTTGAACTTCACGCACCGCAGGCCATCGAAGTCAACGAGAATAATGAAGTCGTGGCCATGATTGCTGATCCGAAGATCATTGGTCTGATCAGCCGCGGGCGCCCGTCCCCGGCCGACTCAGGAAGAACTCCGATCCACATCCCCTGTGATGTGGTCATCGTTGCCATCGGCCAGGATATCGTCTCCGAACCGTTTGAACAAGCTGGAATTCCTGCAAAAAGAGGACGGATGCAGGCAAATCAGGACAGCTCGATTCCGGGCAAAAAAGGTGTATTTGCCGGTGGCGACTGCGTCACAGGGCCGGCAACCGTCATCCGTGCCATTGCAGCCGGAAAAGTTGCAGCAGCCAATATTGATAACTATCTGGGCTTTAATCATAAAATTGAAAGTGAAGTGGAGGTACCGGATCCTCGCATTGAAAATAAAACTCCTTGCGGCCGTGTAACCATGATGGAGAGAAATCCTACCGAACGAAAAGAAGATTTTGAAATTGTTGAAAACGGAATGACCTGCAAAGAGGCCTGTCAGGAAGCCCACCGCTGTCTGCGCTGTGACCGTTTTGGCTACGGAGTATTTAAAGGAGGTCGAATCGAAGAATGGTAAACATAAAAATCAATGATGTCCCAATTACCGTGGAGGAGGGAACAACAATTTTAGAAGCCTGCAGAGAGGCAAAAATGATCGTTCCGACCCTCTGCTATTTAAAAGATATTAATGAAATCGGTGCCTGCCGTGTCTGCGTTGTCGAGGTAAAGGGCATTGATCGTCTCGTCACCTCCTGCAACCATAAGGTCAAAGAAGGAATGGAAGTTTACACGAACTCCCCTAAGGTCCGTGATGCAAGACGAATCAACATTAAAATGATTCTTTCCCAGCACAACTGCTTTTGCCCAACCTGCGTGCGAAGCGGAAACTGCCAGCTCCAGAAAATCGCCAACGAGCTGGAATTTGGTATCGGTACTTACAAACAGCATATCAGCCACGATACCTGGCCAAAAAACTTCCCTCTGATCCGGGATGAAAGTAAATGTATCAAATGTATGCGCTGTATCCAGATCTGTGATAAGGTACAGTCTCTGAAAGTATGGGATATTGCAAAAACCGGATCCCGTACCACCGTTAATGTTTCCCATGGAAGAAGTATCGAGGAGGCAGACTGTTCCCTTTGCGGACAATGTGTCACCCACTGTCCGGTTGCCGCACTTACAAGCCGTGATGACAAACGTCCGGTGTTCTCCCAGAACGGCATTTTAAATACCCACAGAAAAACGACGGTTGTCCAGGTTGCTCCGGCCGTGCGTACGGCATGGGCGGAAACCTTCCGTCTTTCCCGTAAATTTGCCTCACCGGAACGTCTTGCCGGTGCACTCCGTCTCATGGGATTTGACTATGTATTTGATACTACCTACGGAGCAGACCTTACGATCATGGAGGAAGCCAGCGAACTTCTGGAACGTTTAAATCATAAAGAAGATTATCAGTGGCCAATGTTCACCTCCTGCTGTCCGGGCTGGGTTCGTTTCTTAAAATCCCAGTATCCGGATATGGTTGACTGCCTTTCCACTTCAAAATCTCCGCAGCAGATGCAGGGTGCCATAATTAAAAATTATTTTGCCGACAAAATTCACGAAGATCCGGATAATATTTTCAGCGTTTCCATCATGCCTTGTATTGCAAAAAAAGCAGAATGTGCCCTGCCGACCATGGACAGCACGGGGACAGGACCGGATGTGGATGTGGTTCTGACCACAAGAGAATTTGTCAACTACCTGCGTTCCTTAAACATTGATGTATACGGCCTTCCGGAAGACCAGTTTGACTCTCCTTGCGGTGAGGGGACCGGAGCCGCCGTTATTTTTGGTGCCACAGGAGGTGTCATGGAAGCAGCCCTGCGAACCTGCTACTACCTTGCCACCGGAGAAAACCCGGACCCGGATGCTTTTTATGGTGTGCGCGGGAACGAAGGCTGGCGTGAGGCAACCATCGACATTAATGGAACTGCTGTTAAAGTTGCCGTTGTAAGTGGTCTTGGCAATACCAGACGACTGATTGAGGCCGTAAGAAAAGGGGAAGTCTTCTATCACTTTGTTGAAGTGATGGCCTGCCCGGGAGGATGTGTCGGAGGCGGCGGACAGCCAATCCACGAAGGACAGGAAATGGCTCCGATTCGTTCTAAAAATCTTTACTATCTGGATTCACAAAGTGAGATACGTTTCTCTCATGAAAATCCGGACATACAAAAAACTTACGATGAATATCTGGAAAAACCCCTTTCCCGCATGGCAGAAAAATTATTGCATACGAATCATGAAGCCTGGGATATGCCGTTATCGCCAAAATTAAAAAAATAAAAGAATTGGAAAGTTTTCAGACTTTCCTATTTCATAAAAAAAGCCCCGCACCAATGGTGCGGGGCTTTTTTCCAACATATTCAACAAAATCTATTCTGCTTTTCCGATGGAACCAAAAATCTCCATCTTCTGTTTTACCATGTCTTTGATTGCTGCAGTACCAGGAGCAAGAATTTTACGAGGGTCAAATCCCTTGCCTTCCAGATCCTTTCCTTCTTCGATGTACTTACGTGTTGCTGCCGCAAATACTAACTGACACTCTGTGTTAACGTTGATCTTGGAAACCCCGAGAGAGATTGCCTTCTTAATCATATCTTCCGGAATTCCTGTACCACCATGTAATACAAGTGGCATATCCCCTGTTAACTTCTGAATGTCATCCAGAACATCGAACCGTAATCCAGGCCAGTTTTCCGGATATTTTCCATGAATATTACCAATACCCGCTGCCAGCATGGAAACACCAAGGTCAGCGATTGCCTTACATTCCTTCGGATCTGCGCATTCGCCCATTCCGATCACACCGTCTTCCTCGCCGCCGATGGAGCCGACCTCTGCCTCGATGGACATTCCCTTTTCATTACAGATTGCAACTAATTCTTTTGTCTTTTCAATATTTTCCTCAATGGAAAAATGGGAGCCGTCGAACATGATGCTGGAAAATCCGGCTTCAATACATTTTTTTGCTCCCTCGTATGAACCATGATCAAGATGAAGAGCAACCGGGACTGTAATATTTAACTCTTCTAACATACCGTTTACCATACCTACGACGGTCTTGAATCCTGCCATATATTTGCCCGCACCTTCGGATACGCCCAGAATAACCGGAGATTTACACTCCTGTGCTGTTTCCAGGATTGCTCTTGTCCACTCAAGGTTATTAATGTTAAAAGCTCCTACTGCATAGTGTCCTGCTTTTGCTTTCTGCAGCATTTCCTTTGCTGATACTAATGCCATAATAATCTTAACCTCCATATATTAAATAGTTTATCGATGTATGGTTGCATCGCCCTAAGTTATACATTGTTATTATAACTCCTGTCTGTAAAAAAATAAAGATAAAATTTACTCTTTGAATTCCAGACCATATTTTTCTGCCAGGCTGGTTCTCAGTTCCATATATCGTTTATTCTGTTTTTCTGCGGAAAGCTGCTGCATGATCTGTGGAAGCACTTCCTCAAAGGATGCCTGTCCCTCTCCGGAAAGTTCCTCCACACAAATCAGATGATAACCAAAATCCGTCTTTACCGGCCCGATGAGCTTTCCAATTTCTGCGTTAAATACTGCCTCATCAAATTCTTTCACCATCTGTCCTCTCCCAAAGGTCCCCAGATCTCCTCCTCTGACCTTGGACGGACAGGCGGAATATTCCTTTGCTGCATCCTCAAAGGTCTTCTCTCCACTTTCGATTTCTTTTAAAGCCTTAAGGCTTTCTTCTTCCGTCTCTGTAAGAATGTGCTTTGCATGTGCCTTTGCATCCTTCTGGAACATGGTTTTGTTTTTATCAAAGTAACTTTTACATTCTTCCCTTGTGGCAACAATATCGCTTAGTTCCCTGGTCAGTGCATACTGGCTTAACACCTCTCTTTTCACATTATCCATGATTTTTAAAAAGCTCTCTTCCTCATCGTATTTCTTTTCTTCTCCGAGCTTTTCAAATAAGAAATAATTACAATACTGTGTCAGTGCCTGTTTCCTTCCTTCCGGTGTTCCCGCATAATTCTGCTGCTCCGGTGCCAGATGGCTGATAAATTCATTAAATTCTGTTTCTGTGATTTCTTTTCCTGCCGCAACGGCAATAATTTTTTCCGACATTTTCTTTTCCGGTTTTATTTACAAAACCTCTCCTTTTCTATATTTATTCTCTGTTACCTTACCTATCATACAATAAAATGTTAAATTTATAAAGTCTAATCCTTTTATTTTTGCCGGAAATCATGTATAATATTTACATACGAGACGGTGACCGTCCCGGGCAAAAAATCAATATAATATTACAGGAGGACTAACTTATGGGGTATATGGATGTTTATAACGAATGGTTATCCAATCCATACTTTGATGAAGCGACGAAAGAAGAGCTTCGCGCGATCAAGGACGATGAAAATGAAATCAAGGAAAGATTCTACACCAATCTGGCATTTGGTACTGCCGGTTTAAGAGGCATTCTTGGTGCGGGAATTAACCGCATGAATATCTACGTTGTCCGTCGTGCCACACAGGGACTTGCAAACTATATTCTGAAACAGGGCCGTGAGCATAACAGCGTTGCCATCGCTTATGATTCCCGCCGTATGTCACCGGAGTTTGCCGATGAATCTGCCAGAGTTCTGGCTGCCAACGGGATCACCGCCTACAAATTTGAATCCTTAAGGCCAACACCGGAGCTTTCTTTTGCGGTCCGTGAACTGGGATGTATTGCCGGAATTAATATCACCGCCAGCCACAATCCGCCGGAATATAACGGATATAAAGTGTACTGGGAGGACGGTGCGCAGTTCACACCTCCACATGATGCCGGTGTTACGAAGGAAGTTCTCGCCATCGAGGATCTCTCCACCGTTAAGACAATGAGTGCATCCGACGCAAAGGCAGCCGGTCTTTATAAGGTAATCGGTGCTGACATTGACGACAAATACATAGCTGCACTGAAAAAACAGGTGAAAAATCAGGATGTAATCGATAAGATGCAAAAAGACATCACCATCGTTTACACTCCTCTTCATGGCACCGGTAACATCCCGGCAAGAAGGCTTCTTCACGAACTGGGATTTGAAAATGTTTACGTTGTACCGGAACAGGAACTTCCTGACGGTAATTTCCCGACAGTAAGCTACCCGAATCCGGAAGCAAAGGAAGCTTTCGAACTGGGTCTTGCTCTTGGTAAGGAAAAGAACGCAGACCTCATTCTCGCAACCGATCCGGATGCAGACCGTCTTGGCTGCTATGTAAAAGATAAGGACGGAGAATATCATGTACTGACCGGTAACATGAGCGGATGCCTTTTATGTGAATATACTTTAAGCCAGATCGCAGCCAAAGAAGGAATCCCGGAAGACGGTGCCGTTATTTCTTCCATCGTGACGACGAACATGGTTGCAGCCATCGCCAAAGCATACGGTGCACAGTTTATCGAAGTTCTCACCGGATTTAAGTGGATTGGCAGAGAAGTACTGAAAGAAGAGCAGACCGGAAAAGGTACTTATCTTTTCGGCCTGGAAGAAAGCTATGGCTGTCTGATTGGAACCCATGCGAGAGATAAAGATGCCATCGTTGCCACAATGGCACTGTGTGAAGCAGCCTGCTACTATAAAGCACAGGGCAAGACCATGTGGGATGCCATGATTGATCTTTATGAAAAATACGGCTACTATTTAGACTCCATCAAATCTGTCACCATGAAGGGAATCGAAGGACTGAATAAGATTGCTTCTATTCTGGAAACACTTCGTAAAGAGGCACCGGCATCCATCGGTGGCTACAAAGTCCTTTCCGCAAGAGACTACCAGACAGGAAAGATCAAAAATCTGGAAACCGGCGAAGAAACAGAAACCGGACTTCCGGAATCCAACGTTCTCTACTATGATCTGGAAGATGATGCATGGGTATGTGTTCGCCCTTCCGGAACAGAGCCGAAAATCAAATTCTACTATGGCGTTAAGGGAACCAGCCTGGAGAATGCACAGGAACTTTCTGCGAAGATGGGCGACAGCATTCAGGAGTTACTCGACTCTATGATGTAGATTATAGAAGTCGACACCTTCCGTACACATTCGGGTGCATCCCCCGGAGGGTTTGTTTGATGGGGATTCATGGATTTGCAACGGAATCGGATTCCGAATATTTATGAAAAAGCGTGGATGCCTATAGTATGGAGAGCAGATGCTTTGCAGGTTTTGCGTAACAAAACTTGAGAACATTTTGTTGTGCCACAGCCTACGGAAACAAAAAATACCCGTGTCTTTCCTCCCTGGATAAGACACGGACATTTTTGTTTGTCACTTAATATGCCTTGCCAAAATATACTTCATATTTCGCAGGTTTTCCACAGTGGACACACACGTCAGAATGTTTTGCCTGAACAAACGGGATACAGCGCGTTGTTGCCCCGTTTTCCTCCTTGATTGCTTCTTCGCATTCTCTGTCTCCGCACCACATCGCACGGATGAATCCCTGTTTATTTTCCAGAATATCGTTAAATTCCTCCCAGTTATGGGCAATATGCGTATGAGACTCCAGATGAGCCTTCGCCTTATTGTACATATCCTGCTGCATGGTCTCAAGCACTTCTTTTAACGTCTCACCGATTCTGTCAAGAGGCGCAATAATCTTCTCTCTTGTATCTCTTCGGACAATCACTGCCTGATTCTTCTCGATATCCTTCGGTCCGATCTCAATTCGTGTAGGAATACCCTGAATCTCCTGCTCGCTGAACTTCCATCCCGGAGACTTATCGGAATCATCTACCTTCACGGAAAAGTCTGCTTTCAGTTCATCTCGGATCTCAAATGCCTTATCGAGAACACCTGCCTTCTTCTGCTGAATCGGAATAATCATCGTCTGCACCGGAGCAATCCTCGGTGGAAGAACCAGTCCGCTGTCATCTCCATGTACCATAATAATCGCACCGATGATACGGGTGGACATTCCCCAGGATGTCTCGTAAACCGGGGATAATTTATTCTCTTTATTCGTATATTCAATGCCGAAGGCTTTGGCAAATCCACAGCCGAAATTGTGACTGGTACCGGACTGCAGTGCCTTACCGTCGTGCATCAGTGCCTCAATGGTATAGGTGGCATCCGCACCGGCAAACTTTTCCTTCTCTGTCTTTCTTCCCTTTACAAGAGGAATGGCAAGAACCTGTTCACAGAAATCTGCATAAACATTAAGCATCTGCTCTGTTCTTTCCTTCGCCTCTTCTGCTGTCGCATGGAAAGTATGTCCTTCCTGCCACAAAAATTCCGAGGAACGCAGGAACGGACGGGTCGTCTTCTCCCAGCGGAGAACGGAACACCACTGGTTATATACCACCGGAAGGTCACGGTAAGAATGCACGATATCTTTTACATGATCACAGAACAGTGTCTCGGAAGTCGGGCGAATACAAAGCTTCTCCGTAAGCTTCTCCTCCCCGCCCTGGGTGACCCATGCCACCTCAGGAGCAAAACCTTCAATATGATCCTTTTCTTTTTGTAAAAGGCTCTCCGGAATCAGCATCGGAAGATAAACATTCTCCACGCCGGTCTCCTTGAATCTTCTGTCCAGCTCTTTCTGAATATTCTCCCAGATTGCATAGCCTCTCGGACGGATAATCATACATCCCTTCACATCAGAGTAGGCAATCAGCTCTGCCTTTGTAACAACATCTGTATACCACTGGGCAAAATCCTCCTCCATAGGAGTGATCGCCTCTACAAGCTTCTTTTCCTTTGCCATAATTTATTCCCTTTCTTCTCTAAAGATTCCTCAATACAAAGATAATGGATTGCCGCCGGTATCCTCCGCAGCAACCCATGCGATTCATCTGTATTTTATTGTAAAATAACCGTCTCCATTTGTCAAGAAGACAATCTTTCAGAAGGCTTCCACATCCATTTTATCAAAGGCCTCCCCGCGAGGTTCCGTCTTAAATATCATCTTCTCCCCGGTCACCGGATGATAAAAAACAAGTCTTGTCGAATACAATCCGATTTCCTGATAAGTCTTTTTCGTTTTCCGGAAAGCAGGATTATATTTCGTATCTCCGTAAAGTCCCAGCCCTCTGGAGGCAAACTGAACCCGGATCTGATGATGCCGTCCGGTATGCAGAATCACCAGCACCCATGTGAGAACCCCTTCCTTTGTCTCAATACTGTCAATCAGTTCATAATCAAGCACCGCCTGTTTCGCACCCGGTGTTCCTTTGGCAACAACTTCTGTCCGATTCGTCTTTCCGTTCTTTAAAAGATAATCTTCGAAGGTCCCAAAATCCTCCTTCGGGCTTCCGCAAATGACTGCCTGATAATTCTTTTCAAATTTAAGATTTTGAATTTGATGACTCAGGGATGCTGCCGCCTCCTTCGTCTTTGCAAGAACCATCAGCCCGCCGACCGGCCGGTCAAGGCGATGCACAATGGAGAGATAGGGTTCTTCCTCCCCGCCCTGTTCTTCAAACAAATGATTTTTTAACAGAGTAAGCAGATCCATATCCCTTGTCTTGTCTCCCTGAACCGGCATTCCTGCAGGTTTTTCACAAACAAGAACTGATTCATCCTCGAACAAAATCGGGATCTTTTTCTTTTTTGTCATTCTTCTTCCTCTTCTTCGTTATTTTCCACTACCCGGAATCGATATCCGGCACCCCATACCGTCTCGATATATCCGGGTTTTGCTGTATTTTTTTCAATTTTTTGTCGTATTTTTTTGATATGTACTGTCACCGTGGCAATATCCCCCACAGAATTCATTCCCCAGACTGCAGTGAAAAGCTCATCTTTTGAAAATACATGGTTAGGGTGAGAGGCGAGATAGACGAGCAAATCAAATTCCTTCATCGTAAATATCTTTTCCTCTCCATCCACATATACTCTCCGGGCTGTCTTATCAATCTTCAGACCCGGATACTCTATATAGGCATTTCTCGCGCTATTATTCTGAGTAAGCCGAAAATAGCAGCGCAGATGTGCCTTGACCCTGGCAACCAGTTCATTCGGGCTGAACGGCTTTGTCATATAGTCATCCGCACCTACGCCAAGACCCCTGACCTTATCAATATCGTCTTTTTTCGCTGTCACCATGATAATCGGAATATCACGCTGTCTGCGCAAAGTCCTGCACACATCAAACCCATCCACATCCGGCAAAATCAAATCCAGTATCACAAGATCAATATCCTCCTTCAGTGCCCGTGCAAGTCCTTCTTTTCCGGTCTCTTCGATGGATACCTTAAAGGAATTAATCTCCAGATAATCTCTCTCTAATTCTGCTGTATGCCGATCGTCTTCAATTATCAAAATATGCTTCATATAGCACCTCTCCATTCATTACTGTCCATTCCAATATTCGTAATGTGAAGAAAATACTGATGTCTGTTTAAACACCCTTTGTCCGTAAAGATCACGGACTGTTTTTCTGTCCCACTAACATTTTTATAGTTACCTATCTGGATACCCTACTCATTTCTTCTAAATCGTGGAACAAAATCATATTATTCAGGGATATCACCTATCCTCTTGAATCGATTCTGCATACACCAGATTATATAATAACACCTTTTCAATCCCTTACGATGCTATTATAGCATAGTTTTTATGACAAAACACAAGTTTTCTAAAAATAAATAACTTTTAGTAAATACTTCATATTTTTTTTATTTTCTTTATATTTTCTTCTCACCTTCCCTGTTTTCGCAGAGAATTGCAATTCCATCAGATAAAAAAAAAGCAGTCATCTTCCCTTTCCATGAAAAATCGGCTGCTATTTTTTTATATATATTGCTTATTTCGACAGGTACACGATATAATCAAGAATCCGGTCTGCCACGTCTTCTTTGGACATCAGCTCCAGTTCTTTTTCCTCCTTCTGGGAAATCAGAGTAACCAGATTCGTATCCGTCCCAAAACCGGCACCTTTCTGCTTAAGATTATTGGCAACGATCAGATCCAGATTTTTTTTCTTAAGCTTCTTCCTGGAATTTTCCAGCATATTCTGTGTTTCCATGGAAAAACCACAAAAAATCTGTCCCGGCTTTTTATGTTCCCCGGCATACCCGAGAATATCCGTCGTTCTTTCCAGAGCAATGGACATGTCCCCATCTTTTTTCTTAATTTTTTCACTGCTGATTTCTGAAGGGCGATAGTCCGCAACGGCTGCAGACTTAATCAGAACATCACATTCTCCCAGTCCGTCCCTTACTGCTTCAAACATATCCTGTGCAGATACAACCGGAATAAAATGAACAAAAGGAATCGGCTTTAATTCAACGGGACCGGAAATCAGAGTCACATCTGCTCCCCGGAGCATCGCTCTTTTTGCAATGGCATACCCCATCTTTCCCGTGGAATGATTCGTGATATAACGAACCGGATCAATTGCCTCTCTCGTCGGACCGGCTGTCACCATGATCTTTTTTCCCTTCAAATCTTTTTCACAGGCGATTTCCCGGAGAATGTACTGGTAGAGTTCTTCGGGTTCCGGCATCTTTCCCTCACCCGTGTCGCCACAGGCAAGATATCCTGAAACCGGACTGATCACTTCCATACCATATTTTTTCAATGTATTTATGTTATCCTGCACGATTGGATTATGAAACATATGCACATTCATTGCCGGGGAGACCAGAATTCTGGCACTGCAGGCCAGCGCAGTGGTGCTTAGCATGTCATCCGCAATTCCATGAGCAAGTTTGGCAATAATATTCGCAGAAGCCGGTGCAATCATCATCACATCCGCTTTCTGCGCCAGGGACACATGGGCAACATGAAACTGAAAATTCCGGTCAAAAGTATCCACGAGACATTTATGATTCGTCAGTGTCTCAAAAGCAATCGGATTGATAAAATTCGTTGCGTTCTGTGTCATGATCACATGCACATCACAGTGCTGTTTTACAAGCATACTGGCCAGACTCGCTGTTTTATATGCCGCAATACTTCCTGTCACTCCGAGAACAACGGTTTTTCCTTTTAACATTTATCCTAACCTTTCCATATCACTTAAGCGGCCATGTTTTTCATATTTTGTAACCCGGCTTACTTTATTTTCACCATCAACAAAAACGACGGTAGGGCGGTGTTCTTTCGCCTCTTCCGGCGTCATTTGTGTATAAGCCATAAGAATAATCTTATCATTGACACTCACGCATCTTGCGGCAGCACCGTTTAAGCACATCACACCGCTGCCCCTCTCTCCTGCAATCGTGTAAGTTTCAAAACGGTTTCCATTGTTGATATCAACAATCTGAACCATTTCATATTCATTGATCCCAGATGCATCCAGCAAATCTTCGTCAACGGTGATGCTCCCCACATAATCAAGTTCTGCCTGCGTGACAGTCGCTCTGTGGATCTTTCCTTTTAACATTGTAATCTGCATTCTCTATTCCTCCGAAAATAATCCAGATCCCCGTCTACTCGACAATAAAATTATCGATAAGTCTGGTCTTTCCAATATAAACAGCCATGGCAACAAGAGCCGGTGCCTTGATTTCTTCCACCGGCTGCATGGACAGTCCGTCTACTGCTTCCACATAATCAATCCTTGCCAGAGGTTCCGCTGAAATCTCTGCAATCATCGCATCTTTCACCGTCTTCGCACAGGTTTCTCCATCCTTAACCATCTTTTGTCCGAGGAAAACTGCCCTGCTCAGAACAAGGGCTGCCTTTCTTTCCTCCTCATTCAAATAAGTATTTCTGGAACTTTTGGCCAGTCCGTCTTCTTCTCTGACAATCGGGCATCCAACAATTTCGATATTCATATTTAAGTCTCTTACCATGCGTCGGATAATTGCCAGCTGCTGAGCATCTTTTTGTCCAAAGTAAGCACGATCCGGTGTGACAATATTAAAAAGTTTGCTTACAACGGTACAGACACCACGGAAATGAATTGGTCTGCTCTTTCCGCATAATGTTTTGGACAAAACATCCATATTTACCCATGTACAAAAATCCGGTGCATACATCTCAGACGGTTCCGGATGAAATACCATGCTTGCTCCAATGGATTCACAAAGACTGCAGTCCGCATCAAAATCTCTCGGATAGGATTCCAGGTCTTCCGTCGGACCAAACTGGGTAGGATTTAAAAACACGCTGACAACCACTCTGTCATTCTGCTCAACCGCCTTTTTGATCAGGCTGGCATGTCCTTCATGAAGGTATCCCATCGTAGGAACAAGGCCGACTGTCAGACCTTCTTTTCTCCATTCTTTTACCTGCTCTCTTACTTCTTTTACTGTATATGCTTTTTTCATGATCGTTTTTCCTCCGTTATTTCAGATTATACTTTTTAATAAAGTTTATCAAGCACTTCCTCGTCTATTTTAAATGTATGTTCCGCTGCCGGGAAAGAAGCATCCTTTACTTCTGCATCATAATCCTTAAATGCCTTTGTCATGATCTCTCCCACATTGGCAAAGCTTTTCACAAATTTTGGTGCAAAATCGGAGAACATGGAAAGCATATCAGCGTATACAAGAATCTGTCCGTCACACCCTGCACCGGCTCCGATACCAATCGTTGGGATTGTAAGCATCTCCGTAATCTTTCTGGCAAGCTTCTCCGGCACACATTCAAGAACCAGG
Source organism: Eubacterium sp. (assembly GCA_022776205.1). Lineage (GTDB taxonomy): Bacteria > Bacillota > Clostridia > Lachnospirales > Lachnospiraceae > Anaerobutyricum. The sequence goes on along the minus strand of JALFIK010000159.1, from coordinate 6,846 downwards.
GCAAAGGCACCGGCCTCCTGTACCGCTTTCGCGTCATCGAGAAGTTTCTGTGCTGCTTCGAGAGTCTTTCCCTGCACCTTAAATCCGCCGAATGCGTTGACAGACTGTGGTGTCAGGCCAAGATGTGCCATGACAGGAATCGAAGCATCGGTAATTGCCTTAATCTGCGGGCACATAGATTGTCCGCCCTCTAATTTCACACAGTCACAGCGTGTTTCCTTCATAATGCGTCCTGCATTTACAACGGCATCATAAACGGATGTCTGATAGGACATAAAAGGCATATCCACCACAACCAGGGAATTGGCGGCTCCTCTTGCAACAGCTGCCCCGTGATGGATCATATCGTCAACGGTTACCGGAATTGTATTATCATATCCTAAAACAACATTTCCCAGGGAATCACCTACAAGAATTCCATTAATCCCTGCCTCATCCTCCAGCTTTGCCGTTGAATAATCGTAGGCAGTCAGCATGGAAATCTTCTCATTTTTCTCTTTCATTGCCTGAAAAGTTGTTACGGTGTTCTTCATTTCTTTACCTCCTGATTTTCGGTTTCTCTTTGTCTGGCTCCTGACGAGAGCACTTCCATTACCGGCTCATAATCTCTCCGGGGATTCTTCCTCTCTCCAATAGACACAAGAATTTCCGATAAAAGACAGTACAGCTTCCGCTGATCTTCGTCAAGACAGGAAAGATGCTTTTTCACGGTCTTTATGTCTGCCCGTTCCACCGGACCGGTGAGACTTTCTGCCGTACCTCCCTCAATTATGTGCTTCATATTTCCCAGCATAATCGGAGCAAGCGCCCTGCGGGCACTTTCCTCATCAAATCCGCAGTCTTTCATAAGAGTCAGGCTCTCCTCAATGAGGGCCACCACATGATTGCTGCATATCGCCGCAGCACAGTGATATTTTACCTTGTCTTCCGCTTTAATAAAGCGCACCTCATTCCCGAGGCTTTGAAAAAGTCCGGCAATTTCTTCCCGGTGTTCACGGTTTCCCTCTATGACAAAATATGCATTGGAAAGCTCTTTGTACGAACTGTACTTATCACTTACTGCAAAGAGCGGATGGACAGAATATCCGAAAGCACCGCAGCTGTCAATTCCGGGGAAAGCGTCTCCGGCTGACATTGCGCCGCTGCAATGACAAATAAACTTCCCCTGAAGGGGCATGTCTTTTATCTGATTCCAGACAGATAAAATCAAATCATCAGGAACTGTAAGAAACAGAGTATCACTTTCATTCACAATCTCCTCAAGACTATCCCTGCAGGATGTGCCGGTAAAATCCGCCGCCTCCTTTGCAAAGGTCTGGTTTTTGTCGTAATATCCTGTGATCTCCAGGCCATTGGACCTTAAATACTTACCCAGGGAACACCCTACTTTCCCTGCACCGATCATTCCTGTTTTCATAATCATCACCCTGCTTTCTTCTGGCATGGTGATACTCCAAGTCTCATTCCCTGACGGATATAAGCTTATTTTCATTCAAACTGCATCGCGGTATGGTTTCTTTCAAATACCATCCATTTATAATTACTAACACACTATACCATCCCTTTTCCGTTTCGTAAATAGTCTTTTGCAAAAAGTTGTCTGCAATATCATACAGAAAAGGTATAAAAATTGAAAGAAAAAGGTGCCTCGCCGGCGGATTTTTCCGCCACCCGGACACCTTTCTCTGATTCGTATAAACTTATAAATATTTCTTTAAAGTATCGACTTTATCAAGTTTCTCCCACGGAAGGTCCAGATCGTTACGGCCAAAATGTCCGTAAGCTGCGGTCTGTTTGTAAATCGGACGTCTGAGATCAAGCATCTTAATGATTCCTGCCGGACGAAGATCGAAATTCTCCCGGATCATCTCCACCATCTTATCTTCAGAAATCTTTCCCGTTCCAAACGTGTCAACCATAATAGAGGTTGGACGGGCAACGCCGATGGCATAGGATAACTGGATCTCACATTTCTCTGCAAGACCAGCTGCCACAATATTTTTAGCAACGTATCTTGCGGCATAAGCTGCAGAGCGATCTACTTTCGTACAGTCTTTTCCGGAAAAAGCTCCTCCGCCGTGACGTGCATAACCTCCATAAGTATCCACAATGATTTTCCTTCCCGTCAGTCCGCTGTCCCCGTGAGGACCACCGATCACAAACCGGCCTGTCGGATTGATGAAAAACTTCGTGTCATCATCTACCATCTGTGCCGGTAATATCTCGTCAAAAACATATGTCTTAATATCCTCATGAATCTGCTCCTGACTGACATCCGGATCGTGCTGGGTAGAAAGAACCACTGCCTCCAGACGGCACGGCTTTCCTTCTTCATCATATTCCACCGTAACCTGTGTCTTTCCGTCCGGTCTTAAATAAGGAAGAGTTCCATCTTTCCTTACCTTCGTAAGCTGTCTGGAAAGTTTGTGGGCAAGGGCAATCGGATACGGCATATACTCATCCGTCTCATTGGTCGCAAATCCAAACATCATTCCCTGATCGCCGGCTCCGATGGCTTCGAGTTCCTCATCGCTCATTTTATTCTCTTTGGCTTCCAGTGCCTTATCGACGCCCATGGCAATGTCTGCAGACTGTTCGTCGAGTGCCACAAGTACCCCACAGGTATCTGCGTCAAACCCATATTTCCCTCTCGTATATCCAATCTCACGGACGGTATCCCGGACAATCTTCTGGATGTCAACATAAGCATTCGTGGTCACCTCTCCCATGACGAGAACGAGACCTGTTGTCATGGATGTTTCACAGGCCACACGGCTCATGGGATCTTTCTCCATCAATGCATCTAATATGGCATCGGAAACCTGGTCACACATCTTGTCCGGATGGCCCTCTGTCACCGATTCCGATGTAAATAATCTTCTTTCCATAATCCATCTCCCATTCTAATTTACTGTACCTGTTTTATAAATAAATTTATTTGTTTCCTTTTCAGAATCCACTTTCTCAATCAGACCGCCGAGAGCACGAAGCTTCTCGTCGAAACGTTCATATCCCCTCTGGATATATCCAATCTGGGTAACCGTAGTGTAACCTTCCGCAGCCAGTCCTGCAATGACGAGAGCAGCTCCTGCCCTGAGATCCGGCGCCGCCACCGTCGCTCCCGTATATTTCTCCACACCGTGAATGATGGCCGTATTTCCCTCCACCATCTTTATGTTTGCACCCATACGGCGCAGCTCCTCCACATAGCGGAAACGATTTTCAAAAATACTTTCTGTTATCGTACTGGTCCCCTGGGATAATCCAAGCGTAATCGCCATCTGTGGCTGCATATCCGTCGGAAATCCCGGATAAGGGAGCGTCTTGATCTGCGTTTGTGTCAGCCGGTGTGTTGCCACAACACGGACAGAATCATCCGACTCTTCCACCTGGGCGCCAATCTCGATCAGTTTGGCGGTGATCGTCTCTAAATGTTTCGGAATCACATTCTTAATCAGAATATCTCCCCGGGTTGCCGCCGCAGCCACCATAAAGGTTCCCGCCTCGATCTGGTCCGGAATAATGGAGTATTCTGTATCATGAAATTCCTTCACACCACGGATACGAATTACATCCGTTCCGGCTCCGCGGATATCTGCTCCCATGCTATTTAAAAAGTTGGCAACATCAACAATATGCGGTTCTTTTGCCGCATTTTCAATCACTGTATTTCCTTTTGCCAGAGAAGCGGCCATCATAATATTGATTGTGGCTCCCACGGATACCACATCAAGATAAATACGACTTCCCACCAGCTCTTTTGCCTCTGCAATAATCATTCCGTGCTCAATCTTTACTTCCGCTCCAAGGGCACGGAATCCCTTAATATGCTGGTCGATTGGACGGCTTCCGATATCACATCCTCCCGGCAGCACCACCTGAGCTTTCTTATATTTTCCTAAAAGAGCACCAATCAGATAGTAAGATGCCCTGATTTTCCTTATAAATTCATTATCAACAATTAAATCACCCGTGGAATCAATATTCTTTCCACTGATAATCACTTCGTTATTTCCCTTACGGACAACTTTTGCCCCAATTCCTTCCATCGCCTGCAAAAGGACATTGATGTCCCGCACATCCGGTACATTATCAATCAGACATTCTCCATCCGTCATAATGGATGCAGCCAGGATTCCGAGCGCTGCATTTTTTGCTCCGCCGATTACTACCTCACCAACTAACGGATTACCACCTTTAATAATATACTGTTCCATTTCACACCTCTATATATCTATATCAAATGTTAAGATCTCTAACATTATTTTTCTGTTGCGTATTTCCTGTTTCCAATTTTACCAATATTTATATTCAGAATTCCTATTCCAGAAAACTATATTCCGTCTCCTGTTTCAACAATTCTGCAACTATGTACTTTTATTCACAATTCCAGTTTGGCCTAGAATCATTTTATTATAGCAAAATTTCTTCTCATTGTAAATCGTTATTCTGTAGAAATAAAAAGAATAATTTACGCCTTTTTTCCCTTTTTCTTCTTTCGGACGGAATATCCAAATTTCCCCAGAGCTTTATCAAGGTTAAAATACGTTCCATGGGAATAGACGATGGGATCTGCCTGCTCGAGATGGAACGTTCCCCTCTCATCCATGTAAGCATCATCCACCGTCACAGCAACGACATCGGCCAGAAACATATGGTGGGAGCCAAGAGGAATTTCCTCCCTGACCCTGCACTCAATATTGACCGGACTGTCTTCAATCACCGCTACATTCACTTTTCGGGCTTCCCCTTTTTTTAACCCGGTTTCCTTAAACTTATCCAGATCTCTCCCGGAGCGCACTCCGCAGAAATCTGTGGCTTTCACCATGTTTTTGGTCGTGAGATTTACCACAAACTCTCCGGTTTCATGCAATGCACTGTAGGAAAATCTTTCCGGGCGGACAGAAATATAGAGCATGGGCGGATTGGTACACACTGTCCCTGTCCAGGCGACAGTGATCATGTTGTCCCTTCCCTCTTTATCCCTCACCGTTACCACAACAGCCGGAAGGGGATACAGCATATTACCCGGTTTAAAATCTATCTTTCCCATACTCTGTCCTTTCTCTGTCAATTATGATTTCTTCTTACATAAATGTAAATAGTAACTATGCGAAATCAAATTGCTTTCTTGACCGTCTTTCTGATTTCTTCGAGTTCATCCTGGGAAACCTCATGCTGTGGCCATGTAAGATCCACTCCGTCCCCCTCATAGCGCGGAATCAGATGAAGGTGGAAATGATTTACGGTCTGGCCGGCAATTTCCCCGTTATTCTGAATCACATTCAGCCCGTCACATTTTAGTGCATCTTTTAACGCTCTGGCGATGCAGGTTGCCAGAGAAAACAGCTTCCCTGCCGTCTCTCCGTCCAAATCGTAAATATTGTCAAAATGTTCTTTCGGAATAATAAGACAATGCCCCTTCGTCGCAGGATTCACATCAAGAATCACTGCAAAATGGTTGTCTTCATAAATGGTAGCAGAAGGAATCTTTCCCTTTGCAATCTTACAAAAAATACAGTCTTCTTTCATAATATAACTCACCTTTCCTTCTTAGTAATTTTACTTTCTTTTTACGGTAACCCGGAAAAGAAAAACCAGGATACGATAAAAATCCCGGTTTTATTGTTAAGACATATTATAATTTCTTCAAAGAGGAAAGTCAACATCGTTGCGTAAAGTGATCTTTTCCTGCCGGCTATCGCAGAACCGATTGCACAAGACGGAATACCACATCTTTTTTTAGCAAATCAGTAATTGGAATTTCTCTGTAATATCCAAATATATCAATTTATTTTTTTTAACATTTTTTCGTACATTTCCAGAGAGGCAAGTCCTTCGGAAAATGCTGTTGCACTTCCAGCTGCCGTTCCGGACCTCAATGCCTCTTCGTAACTTCCAAAACGAAGATAACCGGCAAGAAATCCTGCCACCATGGAATCTCCCGCTCCCACAGAATTAATCACTTTTCCATCCGGTGTTCCCATTTTAAGACTTGTTCCATCTTCTGTCACAAGTATTGCCCCATCTCCTGCCATGGAAACAAGTACATTAATGGCTCCCATTTCCTGAAGTTTCCTTGCATGACAGATAATCTCCTCATCTGTTTTACATACGGTACCAAACATCTCTCCCAGCTCATGATTGTTGGGCTTAATTAAAAACGGATGATATTTCAATACATTTAATAAAAGATCCTTTGTGGCATCTACCACGATATGGATTCCTTTCTCCTGAAGAAATGCAAGGATTTTTTCATAAATATCTTCCGGCAGTGTGTTTGGAATGCTGCCCGCAAGAACAAGAATATCTTTTTTTGTCAATGTGGATAAAATAGAAAATAACTGTTCTACCGCTTCTTTTGTGATCACCGGTCCCTGTCCATTGATCTCTGTCTCATCCCCATGTTTTACCTTCACATTGATTCTGGAGTTTCCCTCCGGCAGATGAATAAACCGGGTATGGATTCCCTGAGCAGCAATGCCTTCTTCAATTGCCTTTCCGGTAAATCCGGCCACAAATCCAAGGGCCGTTGTCTCAAGACCAAGCGTGTTTAAAATGACAGAAACATTAATTCCCTTCCCACCATAGAAAATCGACTCCCGCGTGGAACGGTTGACCTCCCCGCACTTTAAGCTGTCCAGAAATACAACATAGTCAATAGCCGGATTGAATGTAACGGTGTAAATCATATCTTTTTCTCCTTTTTTGGTAAAGTCAATTATTTTTTGACTTAAGTATAACAAAAAAACCATCTTGACACCACAACAGAAAAACTCTATACTCAGAATATTCTTTTACACATATTTTCTCTTTAGGAGGGATTTCAGATGAAATGTCCAAATT
>JALFIK010000124.1 GCA_022776205.1 Eubacterium sp. | reverse complement strand
ATATCTTCATATTTTTCTATTTTTTTCAGAATATCTTCATACTCTTTTTGAAGAGCCTCCATTTCCAGACCAATCAGCCGATAAAGACGCATTTCCAAAATCGCGGAAGCCTGCTTAGCGGTAAAATGAAGTCTGGAAGCTTCTTTTTTGGATTTTTGTGTCTTAAAACGAATTTCACCCGTATCCCCCGACATCAGGCAGGCTTTTGCTTCCTTAAGATTCCGGCTTCCCCGGAGTATCTCGATGATCAGATCAATGATATCACAGGCTTTGATCAGGCCTTCTTTTATTTCTTTTTGCTCCAGTTCTTTTGCAAGAAGAGTCTCATATTTTCTTTTCAGTATATCATAATGAAACTCCGTATGAAGACGAATGATATCTTTAAGCCCAAGTAATTCCGGCTTTCCATCCGCGATTGCCAGCATATTAACTCCGAAAGTGTCTTCCAGCCTTGTTTTTTTATATAAAACATTTTCCAGGCGATCCACATCTGCATTTTTCTTAAGTTCGAGGACAATCCGGATTCCCTCTTTCGAAGATTCGTTGGAAACATCGACCACATCCGTTGTCTCTTTTGCCTCAATAAGGTCAACTACATCCGAGATAAATTTGGAAATATTCGCACCAATCATCGTATAAGGAATTTCCGTGATAACAAGTTTATCCCTCTGGGATCGTTTCTTCGCCGGTTCAAAATGTACCTTCCCCCGTAGTTTCAGTTTGCCGGTTCCCGTCTCGTAAATATTTTTCAGCTCTTTCTGATTTACGATGATTCCTCCCGTAGGGAAATCCGGTCCCTTGATATATTCCATAAGCTCGTCTGTTCCAATTGTCTCTTTATCCATATAAGCTTCGACGGCATCAATTACTTCCGCAAGATTATGCGGTGGGATGCTGGTGGTCATTCCTACCGCAATTCCCTCTGCACCATTTACAAGAAGATTCGGAATTCTTACCGGAAGTACCACGGGTTCTTTTTCTGTCTCATCAAAATTTGGCTGAAAATCCACGACATTTTTATCCAGATCACCAAGATAGACATCCTGTGTGAATTTCTGCAATTTTGCCTCCGTATAACGCATGGCGGCAGCGCCGTCCCCCTCAATGGAGCCGAAGTTACCATGTCCATCCACAAGAGGCATTCCTTTCTTAAAATCCTGTTCCATGACAACAAGTGCCTCATAAATGGAACTGTCCCCATGGGGATGATATTTACCCATGGTATCTCCTACGATACGGGCAGATTTTCTGTGAGGTTTTTCCGGGGTAAGTCCCAGTTCCTCCATCGCATAAAGTACCCTTCTCTGTACCGGTTTTAATCCATCCCGAACGTCCGGAAGAGCCCTCTGACAGATGACACTCATGGCATAGTCAATATAAGATTTCTGCATTACTTCAGAAAACTCTGTCTTTATAATCTGTTCTGACATTTTTCCCTCCGTTTCTCACTATAGATCAAGATCTGCATCCTGGGCATGGGCGTGTATAAATTCCCGCCTTGGCGGGACCTCACTTCCCATCAGCATGGACGTTACTTCAGAAGCCATTCTTCCGTCTTCAATCTCCACCTGTTTCAAAATACGGGTTTCCGGATTCAGAGTGGTCTCCCACAACTGCTCCGCATCCATCTCTCCGAGTCCCTTAAATCTCTGCAGAACAAAATTGCCTTTATGGGTCTTCCGATATTTTTCCAGAGCGCGGTCATCATAAAGATACTGCTCCTTTCCTTTTTTGGGTATGACTTTATAAAGGGGCGGGGTTGCAAGATAAATATGTCCCTGATGAATGAGATCCGGCATAAAACGATAGAAAAATGTCAAAAGAAGGGTGGCAATGTGGGCTCCATCCACATCCGCATCTGTCATGATCACAATTTTATTATATTTTAACTTCGAAATATCAAAATCGTTTCCATATCCTTCCGAAAAACCACAGCCAAAAGTATGGATCATGGTCTTGATCTCCGCATTTGCCAGGACTTTATCCATAGATGCTTTTTCCACATTTAATATTTTCCCCCGGATCGGAAGAATTGCCTGGGTTTTCCGATTTCTGGCCGTCTTTGCCGAACCGCCGGCCGAATCTCCTTCCACGATAAATACTTCACATTCTTCGGGATTATGGCTTTCACAATTTGCCAGCTTTCCGTTCGTATCAATGGAAAATTTTGATTTGGAAATCAGGTTCGTTCTCGCCTTTTCTTCTGCTTTCCGGATCTTTGCAGATTTTTGGGCACATTCGAGTACTTTCTTTAACTCCTCCAGGTTTCGGTCAAAGTACATGGGAAGTTCTTCCCCCAGCACTTCTCCCACAGCCCTGGCAGCATCCGGATTATCCAGCTTTGTCTTGGTCTGCCCTTCAAAGCGGGGATCTTTATGCTTAATGGAAAGAACGGCTGTCATTCCGTTCCTCACATCTGCTCCCGTAAAATTTTTATCTTTTTCCTTCAGGATACCAATTTCCCGTGCATACTGATTCATGACCGAGGTAAATTTTGTCTTGAATCCTGTGATGTGTGTCCCACCTTCCATGGTACAGATGTTATTACAAAATCCGAGAATCGTCTCCTGAAATTCATCTACATACTGAAAAGCTGCTTCCACCTCGATCTCATCGACTTTTTTCTTAAAATAAACAATTTCACTGACAAGGGGTTTCCCTTTGTTTAAGTCTCTCACATAGGCTTTCAGCCCTTCCTCTTCATGGAAAAGGACCGTCTCCTCCTCCCCCTGTCTCTCATTATGAAATGTGATCGACAGACCCGGATTCAGGTAAGCCGTCTCGTGAAGCCTGCTTTTAATGGACTGGGCCTTAAAATAAGTTTTATCGAAAATTTCCGGATCGGGAAGAAAGGTAATTTCGGTTCCGGTCTCTGCCTTTTTGCATTTTCCCGTCACGCACAAAGGGCTCACGGCCTTTCCCCGGGCATATTTTTGCTCGTATATTTTTCCATCAGATTTTACGCGAACGGTAAGCCACACAGAAAGGGCATTCACCACCGAGGCTCCCACTCCGTGAAGACCTCCGGAAATTTTATAACCACCGGTTCCGAATTTCCCTCCGGCATGGAGCATGGTAAAAACCATCTCCACAGCGGGAAGGCCCGTCTTATCATTGATTCCCACAGGAATTCCCCGCCCGTTATCACAGATGGTTGCTGTCCCGTCCCTGGCCAGAGTCACCTCAATATTATCACAAAATCCTGCAAGATGTTCATCCACAGAATTATCCACAATCTCATAGATCAGATGATTCAGCCCTCTTGTGGACACACTGCCAATATACATGCCGGGTCGCTTTCTGACAGCTTCAAGTCCTTCTAATACCGCAATACTGTTTGCATTATATTTCGTCTGCTGTTCCATCCAAAACCTCTCAATTCTATTTAATAATACAGTTTATTTTCATATATCATTTCTATTTTTCCATCCACACAGCTAAACAATGCAGTAGAACAATTTTTCCCAAATGGTGTCTCCCAGAACATTTTAAGTGGTCTCTGATTCAGATTAACGATAAAACTGCGGACAACACATCCATGCGCCGCAATCAGAATATTTTCTGCCTTTCCCTCCATGGGAACTACTTTCTCCCTAAAAAATTCATCAGTTCTTTTCAGGATATCCTCAAACCGCTCCCCGTATTTTGCCGGGCGAAAATGAACCGGATCCTTGAAAAATCTCTGATAATTGACCATGGCCGGGTTTCTTTTTATCTTATTAAAATTTCTTCCCTCCGCAATTCCAAAACTCATTTCCTTCAGCCGGTCATCCGTCTCAATAGGAATCTGCCGGTCTCCCCGAATAATCCGGGCCGTTTCATATGCTCTTTTTAACGGACTGGAAAAAATATAGTCAAAAGGAATTCCGGCCATGCCTTCCGCCGTGATTTTTGCCTGTTCAATTCCTTCCGGTGCAAGGGGAATATCGACCTGTCCCTGCATTTTTGCCTTTTTATTCCATTCAGTCTCTCCATGCCTGATTAAATATATATTCATCTGGCTACTCCTCTTTTGTAAAGGTATCAACAATTTCTTTCAGTTTCATCCCATTAGACCCTTTCAGCAAAAGAACATCCTCCGGCCGAATCTCCCTGTGCAGATAGGAAGCGAGCTCCTCTCTTGTGGAAAAATATTTCGTCACAATACTGTCACTGTTCTCCGTAACTCCTCTTATAATTTCCTTTGAAAGTTCTCCGTAAACCGCAACTTCATCGACTTTTGTCCTGGCAATATACGCTCCGACTTCATAATGGTATTCTTTCTCCTGCTCTCCAAGTTCGAGCATGTCTGCAAGGGCAGCAATTCGTCTGCCTTTCACTCCTTCCATGGAAGAAAGCACATTCACACTCGCCTTCATAGAGTCCGGGCTTGCATTATAGGTATCATCAATCAGCGTACAGCTTTTCAGACGATGCATCTGCTGACGCTGTCCATGAAATGTCTCTAATGCCTTTGCCGCTTCTTTCACATTAAGCCCCATCTGATGGGAAACTCCAAGGGCAACCAGGGCATTTCTCACATTATGTACTCCCATTGTCCCAAGAATGACCGGAAAATGTTTTTCCTCTCCGCCTTCTTTATAAAAGAACACAAACCGGGTCTGTCCTCCACCAACCTCTACATTTTCCGCACGGTAATCACAATTCCGGTCCATTCCGTAAAAGAATGTTTTATGAGATAATTTTCCCCGGTAAGGTGCAAGAAAAGCATCATCTCCATTAAGAAAGACCAGTCCGTCTTCCGGAAGGCCCTTTACAATATCCATCTTCTCAAGACAGATATTCTCCCGGGTCTTAAGCTGGGCGATATGACTGACTCCAATCATAGTGACAACGGCAATATTGGGACGAATCATTTTCGTAAGTTTCTCTATCTGTCCCCGCTCGCTCATTCCAATTTCCAAAACAGCCACTTCATCTTCCGGCGTCATGCGGGAAAGAGTAAGCGGTACTCCAATCTGACTATTCTGGTTGCCAATCGTCTGAAACACCCTCTTCTGAGAAGCAAGAGCAGTTCCGATCATTTCTCTTGTTGTGGTTTTTCCCACACTTCCCGTCACTGCCACTACCGGAAGATTCATCCGGTTTCTGTAATAAGTCCCCAGTTTCTGCATTGCTTCTACCGTATCATCCACCTTAATCCACGGTTTTGCTCCCACCGCACTGTCATGTTCACTGGTAAAAGTCGCCCCGTTAATTTTCAGCGCACTGTCAATAAATTTATGGGCATCTACATTTTCTCCGATAATCGGAACAAAAATACTGTCTTCGTCTCCCTGCCGGGAATCAATAGAAAACGACCGGATCACCTTCGTGTCGTCTCCGCATAAAAGGATGCCGCCCGTTGCCTCCACAATCTCTTTTACTGTTATATTTTCCATAAATATAGTCTCCCTGTATGCCAGTTTGCCCTGCCGGGTTTATCATACCTTTTTCCGGCAGGACTACAATATGATATCTTACAGCAAACTTGCGTCTGTTTCAAGTTTTATTTACAGGTATATCAAAAGAGCCGCAGTCTGAAATGACCCCGGCTTATCCTAAAACCGTCTTCTCATTTTCTACTGCGACTCTTTTTGTTCATTAATCCACCAGTTTATCCAGTTCTTTTACATGCTCTGTCTCACTGGCAACTTTATGTTTAGCTTTGGAGGCATATATCTTAACTGCGCCCTGGGACTTTTTAATCGGCTGCATCGTTCCCGCTCCGGCAACACAGCCTCCCGGACATGCCATTCCTTCCAGAAGATATCCCGGATATTTTCCGTGAACCGCCATATTAAGAAGCTTCCGGCATTCCTTTAACCCTTCCGCATTTGCCACCTTAATCTCACGGTCAGGATAGTCTTTTTTAATCACATCTACGACGGCCTGGGCAACTCCGCCGGATACGGCAAAATATCTTCCGTCAGCAGATACATCGTTGACACCTTCCGGATCTTCCTCAATCGTTTCAAGATTAACATGCTTTGCATCAAAAATACCCGCCATTTCCTCAAACGTAAGAACGAAATCCACTTCACTCCTTACCGATCTTCTCATAGCTTCCAGTTTTTTAGCAGCACACGGGCCGATAAATACCACTTTTGCATCCGGGGTATGACTTTTAATCAGTCTTGCCGTCAGTGTCATCGGTGTCAGTGCCATGGAGATACAGTTTGCATGATCCGGGAACAGTTTCTTTGCCATAACAGACCAGGCAGGACAGCAGGAAGTTGCCATAAACGGCAATTCTTCCGGTACCTCTTTCAGGAAGTCTTCCGCTTCCTGCTTTGCGCATAAATCCGCACCGACAGCCACTTCAAGTACATCCGCAAAACCAAGCTCCATCATTGCCGCACGAAGTTTCCCCGGTGTCACCCTCGGCCCAAACTGCCCGACAAAAGCAGGTGCTACGGCTGCATATACTTTCTCTCCGGACTGAATCGCCCGGATTACCTGGAAAATCTGTGATTTATCCGCAATCGCACCGAACGGACAGTTTACAAGACACATACCGCAGGAAACACATTTATCGTAATCAATTGTCGCCTTTCCATTTTCATCCGATGATATCGCGTCCATACCGCAGGCCTGTGCACACGGACGTTCCTGCACAATAATGGCATTATAAGAACAGACTCCGGCACAACGTCCGCATTTAATACATTTTT
>JALFIK010000052.1 GCA_022776205.1 Eubacterium sp. | reverse complement strand
CCGCTATGGCATGATGTCTTGAATCCTGCTCATTCTGGGAAGAATGCATCCCGGGATCATCTGCCACACAGATGACCATTCCCCCATTCACACCTGTATAAGAACAGGTAAAAAGGGGATCAGCTGCCACGTTCAGTCCAACATGTTTCATCCCACAGAAACTTCTCTTTCCGGCAAGAGAGGCACCAAAAGCAACTTCCATTGCCACTTTCTCATTTGGTGCCCACTCACAGTAAATTTCATCATATTTTGCAGCTTCCTCCGTCACCTCGGTACTCGGTGTTCCCGGATAACTGGATACGACACTGCATCCGGCCTCATATAAACCCCTGGCCAGTGCCTTGTTTCCTAACATTAATTGTTTCATATTATGTATCCTTTCTATATATGACTTACGAGAAATTCATTTTACTGATTTTCTTCTTTCTCATTCATTCTGTCAATGACCTCGCCAAGACATCCTGTTCCGTAATTCAGCATTCGATTCACCCGGCTGATCGTCGCAGAACTGGCATTGGTCTCCTTCATGATCTCCGTATACACTTTATCCTGCTTCAACATATTTGCCACTTCAAACCTCTGTTCCATTGAACGAAGTTCTGTCACTGCACAAATGTCCTCAAAGAAATCGCAGCACTCGTCAAGATCTTTTAATTCAAGAATTGCCTTGTACATTCCGATTTTTCGTTCTCTTGGAATATTTTTCCCCATAGAAATCCCTTCCTTTTTGATGCATGATATCTTTATCATACCATTTTTTTGTGATTTGGTAAATAAAAAGTTTAATGTGTTAAATTACTTCTTATTCTCTTTGCCGGACATCCCTGCTATATATACGAACAATTTGACACATTGGCCGTTTTTTTTTATAATAAACAATAAAGCTCGAGATTTTATCACGATTTAATAATAAGAAAGCAGGTCTCTTATGACCAGGACACAGTACGACCGGATTTAGGAATATGGGAAAAATCATTCCCGACTGACTTCTTCTTTTCTTTTATTAAACAAAGGACTAACATGCCTGGGTTTTCTGGCCTACCCTCTCCTGCTTGTGATCCTTCTGATAAAAAAACAAAAGTATTTTCTTTCTTGTATTTTTATCCCTGGCCTGTGCTTTCTCATGCTGTCACTGTTTCGAATATTGATAAATCGAAAACGGCCCTATGAGAAGCTTCCCATCACCCCGCTGATCAAAAAAGAGACGAAGGGACACTCTTTCCCAAGCAGACATGTATTTTCCATATTTTTAATTGCAACTTTATGGCTTAGTCTCATGAAACCTGCCGGTATTGTTCTTTTTCTTGCCGGTTTTTTTCTGGCAGCCATACGGGTGATTGGAGGAGTGCACTTTCTTTCCGATGTTGTGGCCGGTGGCATGTTCGGCATCCTGTCCGGATTTCTGACTGTTTTTTTCTGCCGGTAAAACTCTTTATCCCGCACCGGATTTCCCTGGAAAGCCATACACACTGCAAAAGACCACAGAACTGCCGTCTAAAATGACGACAGAACTGCGGTCTTTTTTCTCGCATCTTAATCTGTCCGAGATCAGAAATTATTATTATTCGTTATCTAATGCTTTAATGCTCAGGCTGATCTTGCGGTCATCTTTCTTAAAGTCAACTACCTTTGCTTCAATCTCCTGACCAACTTTTAATACATCAGATGGCTTGTCCACATGTTCTTTGGCAATCTGGGAAACATGAAGTAAAGCATCTACACCCGGCTCTAACTCGATGAATGCACCAAAATCTGTCATGCGGGCAACCTTACCGGTTACCACATTGCCTACTGCATATTTCTCATCAGCATGAAGCCATGGATTTGTCTCTGGGAATTTTAAGGATAATGCAATCTTCTCACCCTGGATATCTTTGATGAGTACATTTAACTTTTCACCAACGGTGAATACCTTCTTCGGATTCTCAACACGTCCCCAACTCATCTCGGAAATATGAAGAAGTCCGTCTGCTCCACCTAAATCGATGAATGCACCGAAATCTGTCACATTCTTTACAGTACCTTCCACTGTCA
>JALFIK010000015.1 GCA_022776205.1 Eubacterium sp. | reverse complement strand
GTCGATGAGAATGTGAAAGTGACAGTCAATGGAAAAGAACAAATAATAAAAAAAGGGAATCAATGTACATTTTCTATTCCGTATGGAGGGAATGGAAGCAAAAATCAGGTGGTTTTAACCGATAATGATACAGGGCTTTGTACAACTTATGTATTTCATACTTTTGGTTACGGAGTCAAAGATCCGGTGAGCAACATGGCAATAGTGAATGCTGGTGGCGTGGCTGATAAAGTAAACTGCAGCGATTTTACAACAAATTCCAACGCACCGGTATATACAGCAAGTACAAATTTAACCCGAATTCGTCTGGTATGGAGTGTTACCCTGGATGCAGGAAATTCTTATCTGGCAGAGTTGACGGATGAAGATGATGTTTTGCTGGATAAACTGAGTGTGCAGGCAGGAGAAGAAAAATGCACTGAAGAAATTCGGACGAAAGTGTTGACTCTGTCGCCAGGAGAAAATACTTTCTTTGTCCAGTGTCATGGAACCTATTATGTGTGGATAGATGGAGTTTCACATAAAAAGGACGGTGTTCATACAAGGGTACTTCATATCATATGCAATGATTCGGGAGAAGACAGGGAGGAAATGGAGGATACTACCCTGGAGAATCTGAATATTTATATGAACGGAATGGATGGGAAAACGGAGTTAGACTCATTTATTTCTGAGAAATATACATATAATTTAAAAATTCCGTTAGCAGATTTTGATGAACAGAAGGATGAAAATAAAATGTATTTAAAGTTGTCAAAAAAAAATGACGGGCAAAAAATACAGGTAACGGGCGGAAGTGAACTTTATGGTGTAAAAAATGAATTGACATTGGAAGAGAATGGATGTTATCAGATTGCAAGATATAAAAAGAATAATCTTAATACCGCAGACTTTTTTTTGGTAAAAATCTGTGTCACTGCAAAAAATGGAATAACACAGAAAAATTATACGATACAGATAACAAAAGAAGGAAAATCCGGAATGGAAATTCCGGAGATTTATCAAAATAAGGAATACAATATTTCTTATACTAACCCGGATCGATGTGTTTCTCTTACGTTAGCTTCTGTTCTTATTTATGATAAAAATGGAAATAAAATTAATCCCTCTATGGCAGCGAAAGAAGGGGAATTTTATATTCAGATTGAAGATGAGAGTATCATTTCGCAGACCGGAAAAATTAGTAGTGGGAACTTTGAAATCCGGTTGAAAAAAACAGGGGTTACGCCGGTAAAAGTAATTTATGATGACGGAGAACTCCACTTTGAAGATCAAATTACAGTAACGGTTCGATATGGCTTGGGTTATTTAAAGGGAGAAATCGGAAGCGCATGGGATTATATGGAAAACTCCCGGAGAATTGGACGAGTCTTTGAAAAAGGGGCAGAAGAAGAGTTTAAGAATGTTATTTCACAAAGTGAGAATATTGCAAGAAAATATGAGAAGAAAACTCAGCTCACATCTTCAGAAAAAGATGAGATCCATGCTGCGGTGGAAACTCTGATTGCAGCCAGAAAGCGTATGGAAGGGCGGGAAATAGGGAAAGGAATAGAGTCTTTTCTTTCTCTCCCTCCAGAAATAGTTACCCAAAATGTAAGAAATGATACTCCACTTGCAAATATTATTCTTCCATCTTCTTTGCAGGTTAGGATTGGTGGAAAAGAGGTTACATTACAGGGAATTACATGGGCTTCTTCTCCGGCATATCTGAAGACAGAGCCAGAAGGGAGACGATATCATTTTAAGCCGGTGCTTCCTGCAGGGTATGTACTCATGGAAGGGGTCGTTTCTCCGGAAATTCTTGTAATTCGTGAAGATGAAAAGTTATCTGTTCTGGTGAAAAAAACGATTCCGTTACCGGAAAATATTTTAATTCAGCATGTAAAGATTGGGACCAAAAAGGAAGAGCTGATTCTCCCAAATCTGGAAATGTATGCAAAAGAAGGAACCGGAGATTCCTATGGAAGAATTACGGTGCCTGTACTGTGGGAAGATCAGAATGGATTTGATGGAAATCAAGCAGGAACATATTTGTTTCATTCATATTTAAATCCTGCATATCCGGATATCGTATTATATCCAAATACCACAAGTGACCCCATGCAGACGATTACAGTGATTGTTGATGAGCCGGAAGCAGGTGGTCAAGGAGATGGAGAAACAGGAGGTTCGCAAAACTACGGAACAGGATCCGGACAGGGAGGAACAGGTTATGGAACAGGATTAGGACAGGGAAGCGGGAATGGCTCCGGGCAGGGAAATGGCTCCGGAACAATTGAAGGAGATGGTTCCGGGACAGAGAATGGAAATGCCAGAGGGGGTCAGGAAAATGGAAATGGCTCTCTCCTTCCGGCGGCAGTCCGTCAAATGAGCCAAAAAGGATCTGGTGGTGGGAGAGAATCATCATCTGCGAAAAAAAAGAATAGCGAATCTTCTAAGAAGAGTTCCGGAAAACCGTTGGATAAAAAATCAGGAGAAAAGAAAATGGAATGGAATGTATCTGAGATTATGGAAGATGCTCCTGTAACTTATAAAAAGGAAATGAAATTTGCTTTGATAACAGGATGTTGTCTTGTCATTCTTGGTGCATGGCAGGAATTAAATCGGAAAAGGAAAGGAGTAAAATCATTTTGAAAAAAAGGAATTATTTTCTCGCTTTTTTTGCTGAGTGCTTTTTTGTGTGGCTTGGTTTGCTGCCGGCTAATGCACAGGATAAAGAACCGTCTGGTCATGTAGTTGTATCCTTTGAAAAGACCACAATTGGCCAGGGATTTATGGTGGAACCAGAATATGTTCCATTTTATGAAAATGAGACAATTGCAGATGTAACGTTGCGCGCACTGCGCGGAAAAGGATATCAGTATAATTATGATGGCACTTTAAAAAGTGGTTTTTATCTTTCTGAAATCAGTGATCCAAACAGAGGAGAGATTCGGGTGCCAAACTATATTCTTAAAGATATTGATCAGCAGCAAAAAAATAATACAGGTTTGATTATGGAGGAAACAGATATTTTCCGGCAGGATGGAGTGAGATTGTATAAAGATAATACACCGCAATATCTGGGAGAATTTGATTATTGGATACAATCAGGATGGATGTACAGTGTTGATGGAATTTATCCGAAGGTTTCTTCCTGTGACATACAACCAAAAGATGGACAAATAGTCCGCTGGCAATTTACCATGGTGAATCTTGGAATTGATTTGTATGGAGATCCTGCAGAAAAGAAACCGATTGATCGGGATGATTTATGTGATACACTTGCAAATGTACGAAAAAACAGTGAAATCTTGAAGGATGATGAGGTGAAGGAAGCCTTTGACCGCTGCCGGAAAGAAGCAATAGCACTTACTGCTTCGAAGGAAGAATACGGAAGAGATATAGATATTCTCAAAAAAGCACTTGGATGGAACTGTCTGTCTGAAATAACCTGGTATGATACAGAAAATACGAGGTGCAGTGTGAAAAACGGAACCGATGAGAAGAATATTCCGTTTCCGGAAACACTAAAGGCGGTCAAATCAGGAACCAGTATTACGCTGAAAGATGGAGACAGTGCCCTGTCCTGGAAATGTCCGGAAGGATATCATGCGAAGCAGGCAGGTGTTTATACGTTTTATCCGGTGATTCCGGAACGATACAGCGTAGCAGAAAATGTTGTGCTTCCGGCATATCAGGTAAGGGTGCAAAAACTGGGTGATGTAAATGGTGATGACAACACAGATGATAAAGATATGGAAATCTTGCTTACCTGCCTGAGAAAATCCGTGGAACAGGATGAGGAGGCAGCCTCCTGCGATCTGAATTTTGATGGGACTATCAATTTACAGGACTACTCCCTGCTGGCCGGTGTAATGGGGAAAGCAGAAGTATCACAGGAGGATGATGCCAGGATTGTACTTAAATTGAACGACGATAAAACAACGGCAGATATTATTGTATATGGAGGGACACTGGATGCTGTGGCTTTTCATCTAAGTTACGATTCCTCTATTGTCTCTGATGTGAACTTTAAGGCGATTATGCCATTTGTTTTAGAAAAAACCGGCTCGGATTCTCAGGGAAGCTGGTATATGATTGGAAGCAGAAATGGTAGTGTGCCTTTGTCTTCAATTCGGGGCACTCGTATTGGGAAAATTTCCTTTCAGTATACAGGAGATGATAAGCCGGATATCAAGTGGGGAGAAGGGACAGATTTTCTGCTGGAAGGAAAGGATGCTGTTGGTTACTGTAATGGCCATCGCGTTAATATGCAGACAGAATTCGATGAAGAAGATCGTATAAAAATCACAGGACAGCTAAATAATGGAACAGTTCGCTGCGCACATTTTACGGGACAAACCACAACGGAAAATGGAACAGAAATGGAAGTGGTTCAGCTGACATTCCGACATACCGATGCGGAAAATACAGCGGAAAATCGTCTTCGCCTTTCTCTTTGGGCTGGTAAGAATTTCACCTTTATTGTGGGGGAAAGCTGTGTAAACGGTGAGATTCAGAATCCTTTTGACCAGGAAGAGACAGATGTCTGGTATGCGGGGGGAAATAATCGAAATGCAGGTCGATTTACCCTTGGACAATCTCCTCAGAAAGAGTCATGTGTCCTATATGGAAAACTGAAAGTTGGGGAAAATGTAAAATATTATAAAATACTTGTACATCGAAATGGCTATGCAGCTGTAAGTTATAATCATTCTGCGAAAGAGCCTTACATTGTTTCAGAGTGGGATGATAATAATCCAAATGTGATTAGTGCCCCGTGGAATCCTGAGGATTTCAATTTGCAGGAGTGGGATTCAGAAGGAAATCCGATA
>JALFIK010000013.1 GCA_022776205.1 Eubacterium sp. | reverse complement strand
TTGATTTACAATTGACAGACAAGTTTCAAAATCTGCTATAAGCTTTCTCGATTCTGCCTCACCATTACAAAATGATGCTGTATCACTCGAATCGGCATCAACCAAACAGGAAAAAAGATATCTCGTAATAAATGCAAATTTATCAATTAATTTATCCGCATTTCCATCACAATCTTTTATTAAAAAATCCATAAACTCTTTTTGATTTAGTTCATTGAACTCAAGATCTGTTCTATAATCCTCATAATTTTCAAAATTTCTTTTCATTCTTCCCTGAAGTGTCGATTGCTCCGGTCCATCTCCTGGAAAACCACCATCCGGAATTCCTGAATGATGGCCTGCAATGCAGTATTCCATAACAATACTTACCGGATATGGATATTTCTCCTTAACAACCAACGCTCCACAGGTGGAATGTTCCACTCGGATATTTTTCCCTGTTGTAATTTTTCTCACAAAACTTTCCTGATACTTCCCCACATCATGAAACATTCCTATTACATAAGCTATATCCTTCAGTTCTGGAATCGCATACTGTCTAGACAAATTTGCTGTATTAATACAATGTTCTTTTACTGTTTGAATTTCCCCCGTATCTTCCCGGATATGAGCAATGTACTGTTTCTTTCGCATTGCTATCCCCCCTTTAAAATTTAAAAAAGTATAAGAAATATCATCTACAACTATTTTACCCCCTGACGTGTCCTATAAAAACACCACGAACCAATTTTCTGTTTTTGATTATTTTCACTTTTAAATAAATATATTATTTCCTACATTATACAATAAAAAAAAGCCCCTCCACAAGGTTTTTCATTTCCCGTGGAGGGACTTATTATTTCATCTTTTTCTTAAATCAAGGTTTCTGATTTATTCAAACGGAACTACCGCTCCATCATACTTTTCATCGATAAAGTTCTTAATATCATCGGATTTCAGAACTTCGACTAATGTCTTAATGCCTTCGTCGTTTTCTTTCTCCGGTTTTACAGCTATAACGTTTACATATGCTTTTGCTGTTTCGGAATCTGCTTTTTCGTATGCAAGGGCATCTTTCTTTACAGAGTACCCTGCTTCAAGGGCATAGTTTCCGTTTAATACGACAAATGCGGTTTCATTGGTTACTCTGGCTACCTGGGCTGCCTCTAACTCAACGATTTTTACATTGTGTGGGTTTTCTGCAATGTCATTTACTGTTGCAGTAAGACCTGCACCGTCTTTTAATTTGATGATTCCGTTGTCCTGAAGAAGAAGAAGAGCTCTTGCCTCATTTGTTGTGTCGTTTGGTACGGCGATCTCGTCTCCGTCCGCGATTTCATCGAGGCTCTTTTTAGTTCCTGCATAGATTCCAAACGGTTCATAATGGATGTCTCCTGCATCGACAAGATCCATTCCTTTTTCTTTGTTAAATTCGTTTAAGTAAGTAATGTGCTGGAAATAGTTCGCATCGAATTCTCCGCTGTTTACTACTTCATTCGGCTGTACATAGTCATCGAATACAGTAATCTGCAGATCGTATCCTTTTTCTTTCATGATTGGTTTTGCTTCCTCAAGGATTTCTGCGTGCGGTGTTGCAGATGCAGCGATTTTGATTACTTTGCTTTCCTGCTGGGTTGTAGATTCTGCACTTTTGTCTGTGCTGCCGCAGCCGGTTAAGGTACCTAATGCTAAAACGCTCGCCAGTAAAATTGCTCCAAATTTTTTCATAGTTGTTTCCTCAC
Organism: Eubacterium sp.; assembly: GCA_022776205.1. Classification (GTDB taxonomy): domain Bacteria; phylum Bacillota; class Clostridia; order Lachnospirales; family Lachnospiraceae; genus Anaerobutyricum. Next base: position 40,542 of record JALFIK010000013.1, on the reverse strand, counting down.
TTTCTTTTTTGTTTATTTTCTTTTGTCGAGTTTAGATGCCATAAGCATTCCCGCACTCTGGAATACCTGGACTAAAACGACAAGGAGTACCACGGTTACAATCATGATATCAGTCTGGTACCGATAGTATCCATATCGGATGGCAATATCCCCAAGACCGCCACCACCGACACATCCTGCCATTGCAGAATATCCCAGGATGGTTCCGATGGCGATGGTTGCTCCGGTAATCAGAGAAGTTCTTGCTTCCACAAGGAGTACTTTCATGATAATCTGTATATTGCTTGCTCCCATTGCACGGGCAGCCTCAATCACTCCGGGATCGACTTCCTTTATGGAGGATTCTACCATTCGCCCGATAAAAGGAATGGCTGCAATCACAAGGGGTACCACAGTGGCCGTAGATCCATAGCTTTGCCCCACCAGTAATCTGGTAAATGGGATGAGCAAAATCAGGAGAATCAGGAAGGGAACACTTCGAACAACGTTTGTGATAACGTCAAGTATTTTATAGACAACGGCATTTGGTGCCAGTCCTTCCTTATCGGTCACTGCCAGCAGGATTCCCATGGGAAGGCCGAATACATAGCCAAGAATTGTGGAGGCCAGTGTCATATAAAGAGTGGCCCACACACCATTAATAATCATACTTGTGACTTCCTGTGTCCACATTTTCCTCTACCTCCTCAATTTCCAGTCCTCTGTCGATCAGATACTGTTTCATCTCTTTTTGTTTTGTACAATCCGGTGCAAATTCCAGAATCATTTCTCCCTTTGCCACGCCACCGACATTTTTTGTGTCTGCCTTTAAGATGTTGACAGGCTCGTTAAATTTCAGCACCAGCTTGGCGATGACCGGCTCGAATGCAGAGTTTTCCGAAAAGACGATCCGGATCTTTTCCCCACTTTGAATAAGATATTCTCCACCCTTTTTCGTATCGGATGCATCTCCCCTGTCATTTCTTAGAAGTTCCTTTGCCGCATCAGATTTCGGATGGGTAAAGATTTCATCCACCGTTCCTTTTTCCACCACTTCCCCGTTTTGGACAATCGCCACATGCGAACAGATTTCCCGGACAACGGACATCTGATGGGTAATGATAACGATGGTAATGTGAAATCTCCTGTTAATGTCCTCTAAAAGGGACAAAATCGAGGAAGTTGTCTGAGGATCGAGAGCACTGGTCGCCTCGTCACACAAAAGAATCTTCGGGTCGGATGCCAGGGCTCTGGCGATGGCAACTCTCTGTTTCTGTCCTCCGGAAAGCTGAGCCGGATAAGCCTTGGTACGGTCACCGAGACCTACAATGTCTAAAAGCTCTAATGCTTTTGCCCTGGCTTCTTTCTTGGATTTTCCCTGAATGTAAAGAGGAAAACAGACATTTTCCAGTACATTTTTCTGCATAAGCAGATTAAAATGCTGGAAGATCATCCCGATCTTTTCTCTTTCTTTTCTAAGTTCCTTTGAAGAATAATCACCAAGGGATTTCCCGTTAATGAAAACCTTTCCACCAGTTGGCACTTCCAGGAAGTTAATACAGCGAACCAGCGTACTTTTTCCGGCACCGGACATTCCGATAATTCCGTAAATATCCCCGGATTCAATATTAAGATTTACATTTTTCAGTGCTTCCACTGTTCCATCCTTGGTGGAAAAAGTTTTACACAGGTTCTCAATTACAATTTCAGACATATTACATTTCTCCGCCTTCTACTACGATGCTGTCCACATCTACGCTGTCTCCATAGACCGGTTTGAGAGTTTTATCATAATCATTGTGGAAGAAGTTCTCTTTTGCAAGAGATTTGATTTCATCATTGATCCAGTTGAGCAGCTCTGTGTTGCCTTTCTGTACTGCCGGTGCAATGGCTGCCGGTTCTCCGACACTGTCTGCTCCTACGCTGAAGCCTTTATTCTGTTTTGCCCAGGCAAGTACTTCCGTATTGTCTGTTGAGAAGGCATCGCCACGTCCGTCTAATAAAGCATCGTAAGCTTCCTGATATTCGTCAAATTTGGTCTGTTTTACATCCGGATAATTTTCCGTAAAGTACGTCTCTGCTGTGGTACCTTTTACAACAATAAGATTCTTTCCCTTTAACTCGTCCTCGCTCTTAATCAGCGCATTATCCGGAGATACAATTCCCAGGGAAACTTTCATATACGGTAAAGCGAAATCAACTTTTTCGCTTCTCTCATCCGTTACGGTAAAGTTTGCAAGAATAATGTCCACTTTTGCTGACTGGAGATATTCCACCCGGCTGGCTGCTTCCACATAAACAAACTCTACAGCATCTTCACTGCCAAGCATATCTTTGGCAATTCTCTTACCGAATTCCACATCATATCCCTGCACTTCTCCATTTTCATCCACATAACCAAATGGATTTTTATCACTGAAAATACCGATTTTAATTTTTCCGTCCTTTTTGATCTCATCAAGGGTACGTGCCTTTGCCGTTGCTGCAGCTTCCGTGGAACTTTCACTCTTCGTGCTGCTTTCCTGTTTATCACTGCTTCCGCCACAGCCAGTTAAAAGCCCCATGATCATTCCTGTCGCAAGTAACAATGCCAATAACTTCTTTTTCATTTTACACTCCTCCTTATCGTGTGTTTTTAAAATAGATTTATTCATGAACAGTTTCGTAATGGAAGCTGTTTAAGAACTGTTTTGCCCGGTCAGAATCCGGATTCGTGAAGAATTTATCCGGTGTGTTTTCCTCCACGATCTCTCCTCTATCAATAAAGATCACCCGGTCAGCTACCGCTCTGGCAAATTCCATTTCGTGGGTAACGATCACCATGGTCATCCCGCTCTTTGCCAGTTCGAGAACAACCTGCAGTACTTCCCTTACCATTTCCGGGTCAAGTGCTGCGGTAATCTCGTCAAGAAGCAGAACCTCCGGATGCATGAGAAGGGCTCTTACGATAGCCACTCTCTGCTTTTGTCCTCCGGAAAGCTGCCGTGGATAAGCATCTTTTTTATCTAAAAGGCCAACCCGGTCAAGAAGCTGTTCCGCCTCTTTCATCACTTCTTCTTTCTTTCTTTTCTGTACCTTCAAAGGAGCCAGTAAAAGATTTTTCATAATGGTCATATTCGGGAAAAGATCATAACTCTGGAATACCATTCCTACTTTTTCCCGGAATTCATGTACCTTTTTCTTCTCCTTCTCGTAGCTTACGCCCTGAAGTTTCATCGTGCCCGAATCAATCTCCTCAAGGCGGTTAAGACATCGCAAAAAGGTACTCTTTCCACAGCCGGACGGTCCGACAATAACGACAACTTCTCCTTTTTTGATGGAAAAGGAAATATCCTTTAATACAACCAGGTCTTTATTATATGATTTTCTTAAGTGTTCTACTTCTAAAATGGGTTCACTCATGATTACTCCTCACTAATTCGCAAATTTTTTCTCCAGATAAGCAGAAATTCTCGAAAACGGAAAACAAATGACAAAATACATAATAAATATTGTTCCATATACCCACAAAGCTGCTGTCGGATTTGTGTAACGGGATGCATCGATGATCTGCTTTCCGACTTTTACAACTTCCACAACACCGATGAGTACGACCAGGGAAGTGGTCTTGATCATACGGGTAAGAAGATTAATCGCTGATGGTAACAATCTGCGAATCGTCTGTGGAAGAATAATGTACACATAAACCTGCCACTTTTTCAGTCCCAGGCCAAACCCGCTGTCATACTGATGTTTCGGAATGGAAATCAGGGCACTCCTTACCAGATCTCCCATCTCCGCTGTTCCCCAGAAGGTAAAGACGATGACTGCGGCAAATTCTCCGGACATATTCATTCCCAGATGTTTGGCCGCTCCGAAGTAAACAAGAAACAAAAGCACCAGCTGGGGCATGATCCGGACGATCTCCAGATAAATCCGGCAGATAAATTTCACCGCCTTATTCTGCACATTCATGATCATTCCGAGCACAAATCCCAGAAGAAGGGACAACACCATGGCTATGAGGGCAATCCGCAGGGTGATCCACAGGCCTTCGCAGAGTCTTAAAAAGTTACTCCCTTTAAATAAAACCTCAATCCCCATATTCTGCATAACGGACCCTCCTTTCTATAAAAGTACAGAGAATCGAAATCGGCAGTAATATGATCAGATATGCCATGACAAGCATGAACAGAGATTCATCTGTCTTGTAGTAAATTCCGATTAGATCCTTTGTAATAAACATAAGATCCGCCAGTGCCACCGCACTGAAAACGGAAGTTTCCTTAATAAGGAAGATCACGTTGGCACAAAAGGCAGGAATGGAATTGGAAACTGCCTGTGGCAAAATGATATGTCCAAAAACCTGACTCTTTGTCATCCCCAGGCTAAGCGCCGTCTCCACCTGAATGGGTGCCACGTTATCAAGACCGCTCCGAAAGGCCTCTGCCATATAACTTCCTCCGAGAAATGCCAGACCAATCACTGCACACTGCTCAGAGCTTAACACGATATTCAGCTTTGGAAGACCGAAATACAGGAAAAACAACTGGATCAGTAATGGTGTATTCCGGGACAGTTCAATGTAACCGCCGGCAATATACTGCAAGACCGGTACTTTAAAATATCTGACCATACTGCAGATCAGTCCCACAATAATCGCCAGGATAATTCCAAGAACAGCGATATGCAGTGTAAGCTTCGCAGCTTCTACATATAACGGCAGCTGCTCCTGCATAAAAGAAACATCCATACTTATATTCACTCTCCTCATTTTTTAGGAAATTTTCTCATAGAAACAAAAAATGCAGGTACTGCTACCTGCAAAACTCTTATCCCTATATTGTAAAATCACAACCAGGTCCCTTTCTAGCTCTCAGTCCTGATCGTAAAATCTCTCCAAGAATCTATGAATAAAATTACTGACAGCTATGTGCAGGCAAAGCACTTCTCTCTATGAAACATTCGCACGAACAACTGCAGCGACAACAGCCTGTGAAATTCATCTGATTGGAATTCATTCTACTCATATCATCTTATCCTCAATTCCTATTTTATTACTGGGTTTAATGATATATTACATCTTAAAATTTGTCAAGGATTTTTCGAAATTTTATTATTTCACCCGGACATCGGTGGCAAAACTTACGCCTTCTCATATTATAAGTTGTATAAAATAGTAAAGGAGCCCCCAGATGGAACGGACATCTCATCCTTCCTGCCAGTCAGGAAAGGAAACCATGAATTTTGATACCTGGCCGATTGCCATGGCCTATGTCCCGTGGCAGAGATGGCAGAAAATATATAAGCCGGAAGAGGGTCTTGCCCACGGCACCATTTTCCAGGAATTAGACTTACCTTTTACCGGAAGGAGATGCCAGAAATCATGAATAGCTGTCAATGTCTGATGGAGCAGAAAAAACTTCGTTATTATATTGATGTGGTAAGTTTCGCCGCACTGGATGCAGCAATGTTTCTTGACACACACCCTCAGGATGAGGATGCGTTGAAATATTTTGATTACTATAATCATGCCAGAAATCAGGCTCTCGCGGAATACAGCAGCCGTTTCGGGCCTCTCACCCTGAATACGGTCCCAAAGGGCGTGGATTTCTGGTGCTGGGCATCTGACCCGTGGCCATGGGAAAAGGAGGGATAAGGGCTTATGTGGAATTATGAAAAAAGACTGGAATACCCAATTAATATAAAACGGACAGATGCCAAAATGGCAAAGGCAATCATTACCCAGTTCGGTGGTCCGGACGGAGAGACCGGAGCAGCCATGCGCTATCTGTCCCAGCGTTTTGCCATGCCTTACCGCCCGGTTATGGGTGTCCTTACCGACATTGGAACCGAAGAACTTAATCATATGGAAATGATCTGTACGATTGTTCATCAGCTGACCCGGAATCTTACTGTGGAACAAATAAAAGAGCAGGGATTTGCCGATTACTATGTGGATCACACGACAGGAATCTACCCGATTGCTGCAAGCGGCACCCCATGGAGTGCCGATACCATACAATCCGTCGGCGATCCGATTACGGATCTTATGGAGGATATGGCCGCAGAACAAAAAGCACGGACCACCTATGACAATATTTTACGTCTTGTAAAAGATGATCCGGATGTCACCGATGCCATTCGCTTTCTGCGAAAAAGAGAAATTATTCATTTCCAGCGCTTTGGAGAAAGCCTGCGCATCGTGCAGGATCACTTAGACAGCCGGAATTTCTACGCATTTAATCCGGCTTTTGACAAGGCATGTAAGGATACCGGAAATAACAGCAGAAACTGCGGGTGCGGACGGAATATGAAACGTTAGCATATTAGAAAAACGATAAAGAGCATGGCTTACATTTCTTTTTTTGTTTCCATGCTCTATTATTTTCTGTTTTGAATTAGACATGCCTTCCGTGAGTTCGTCTTGAAGATTTTTTTCCAAACTGTTATAGTAATAGAAACACAAAATAAATGGGGGATTACTATGACAGAATTTCTTGTGAAAAAATTTGTAAAAGACAGTGAAAATATTGAAAGTACCCAGGTAAGGACCCGATATGGCATTCTCTCCAGCATTGTGGGAATTTTATGTAATGTATTTCTTTTTTCTGTAAAACTAACAATCGGAATATTATTAAGTTCCCTTGCCGTAACAGCAGATGCCTTTAATAATCTGTCCGATGCTGCTTCCTCAATCATCAGTTTCGTCGGTGTGAAGATGGCCGGCAAACCTGCCGATGCAGAGCATCCTTTCGGACATGGCCGGATTGAATATGTGGCTGCACTGATCGTTGCCTTCCTGGTCATCCAGGTTGGTTTAACATTTTTAAAAAGTTCCGTAACCAAGATCATTCATCCGGAAGAGATTTCCTTTGAACTAATTCCCTTTGTCATCCTTATCTTATCCATTCTTGTAAAGCTGTGGATGGCGTTTTTTAATAAAAAACTGGGAAAGCGGATTGACTCAAAGGTGATGCTTGCCACTGCCGCAGATTCTCTTGGCGATGTGGTCACCACTGGTGCAACCGTACTTTCCATACTGATTTGCCACTTTACTTCCGTAAATGTGGATGCCATAGCTGGTCTGATCGTCTCCATCATCGTCATCTGGTCCGGTATTTCCATTGCAAGAGACACACTGGAACCACTGATTGGGCAGAGAGTGCCAACGGAACTTTACCAAAAGATCACAAAACTGGTGGACTCCCATGAAGGAATTTTAGGATCTCACGATCTGATCGTTCACAATTACGGGCCGACACAGAAGATGGCTTCGATTCATGCGGAAGTGCCAAATGACATGAGTATCGAACAGGCTCATACGATTATTGACCACATTGAACGACAGGCAGAGAAGGAATTAAATATCCTTCTCGTGATTCACATGGATCCGGTTGAAATGCACGATGAAGAAATTCTTACTTTACAGGAAAAAGTGAAACATCTTATTCATGCGCTCGACGAAAACCTGAAATTTCATGATTTTCGGGTGATAAAAGAAGAAGAAAAACGAATCCTTCTCTTCGATCTGGTCGTTCCGGATTCTTATTCTCATTCTGATGCAGATCGGACAATGCAGCAGCTGATGCATCTGATTCATGAAGAAAATAATCAGACAGACTGCATTATAACGTTAGACCGGAATTTTGAAGCTCCGGAAAAATAATGTATTTTAGAAAAGGAGGAATTGTATCTTGAAAATCTACGAATTTTCCAATGGCGATACGGTACACAAGTACAAAAAGTCCATCGTCATCTGTTTTAAAGGAAAACGGAGTGTATTAAGCACCGGTCCCAATAACGGAGGATACCGCACGGATTTAAAAGCAGTTTTTAACAATGACGGAAATCCGGGATCCGGGATGGCGATTTCTTTACGGGCAGATACCTACCGGGAACATATGGAGATCATCTCCCGGGATGATCTGGGCATTGACCCGGAGGATAGTACCGGGATCATGACAGCGGCGAGCATGGATAACGCTGCGATTTCTTCCCTTTCCTATGAAAATTTTTCCGTTACTGCCATCACGACAGCCGGCGTAAGGAGCAACGGCGGACGAATCGGTGATCCGGCTTCCTGGCACGAAGTTTCGGAAAGTTCTTTCGAAAACACCCCGCCCGTGGGCACCATCAATATTTTACTTTATATTAATGCCCACCTGGAAAAAGAGGCACTCGCTTCTGCTCTTGTTTCCTGTGCGGAAGCAAAGGCCGCCGCCATGCAGGAACTAATGATTCCAAGCCGTTATTCCAGCGGTCTGGCCACGGGAACGGGAACGGACGGTGTCATTGTCGTCTCTGATGATGAGGCCGACATAACCCTTTCTAATGCCGGCAAGCACAGTAAACTGGGAGAACTGATCGGCCGGACTGTCATTTCCTCCATAAAGGAAGCCCTGAGACTTCAGCAGGGAATCACACCAAAATCCCAGCACGATATTTTATGCCGGATGGATCGTTTTGGCATAACCCAGGATGCCCTCTGGGAATGTTTTCACCGGAAAAATGCTTCTTATTCCCGGGCAGAGTTTACCGATGTCCTTGACCACATAAAAAAAGAAGACAGGCTGGTTACTTACAGTTCCCTCTATGCCCATCTTCTTGATCAGCAAAGCTGGAAACTTCTGTCTCCCTGCGAATGCAGTGAGGCCGCCGAAGCTTTGCTGGCTCTTGCCGGACTTCACCCGGATAAAATAGAAGATTCCGATAGTCTGACCGACTGGTATCTTACCGGCCTGGTCAATAAAATTTCTGCTGAAATTTCCGAAAATCAGAGAAGTTTCTCTTCATAATCTTTTTCTTTAAAACCAACAAGAACAAAATCTTCCCCCACGAGAATCGGTCTCTTTACCAGCATCCCGTTTGTGGCAAGAAGAGCGTACTGCTCTTCTTCACTCATCGTCGGCAGTTTGTCCTTAAGGCACTGCTGCCGGTAAAGCTGACCGCTCGTGTTGAAGAAACGTTTCAGGGGAAGACCGCTTTTTTCATGCCATTTTTTTAATTCTTCCACATCAGGATTGTCTTCCACAATATGACGATCTTCGAATTCCACCCCGTGGTCGTTGAGCCATTTCGCTGCCTTTTTACAGGTGGTACATTTTGGATATTCTACAAATAAATTTTTCATTCTGTTTTCTCCTTCAGATTCTCAATCTGCCAGTCAATGGGTTCCATATTATGAAAGCGCAGGAATTCATTTGCCTGGCTGAAATGCCGGCAGCCGAAAAATCCCCGGTATGCAGACAACGGACTCGGATGGGGTGCCTCCAGAATCAGGTGTTTTGAATTATTGAGCATTGCCTTTTTATTCTGTGCCGGCCTGCCCCAGAGTAAAAATACGATCGGACGCTCCTGAGCATTTAACACCCGGATGGCCGCATCGGTAAATTCCTCCCATCCGATTCCCCGGTGAGAGTTCGCCTGATGGGCACGGACAGTGAGAACGGTATTTAAGAGGAGTACTCCCTGTTTTGCCCATTTTACCAGATAACCATTGTCGGGAATATAACATCCCAGATCATCATGAAGTTCTTTATAAATGTTTACAAGAGATGGGGGAATGTCCACACCCGGCTTTACGGAAAAACTCAGCCCGTGGGCCTGCCCGTTATTATGATAAGGATCCTGCCCCAGGATTACTACTTTCACATCTTTAAGGGGCGTCAGGTGAAATGCATTAAAAATCTCTTCCGACGGTGGAAAAATCTCCCGTGTTGCATACTCTTCTTTCACTGTCTGATATAATTGTCTGTAATAGGGCTTTTTATATTCTTCTTTCAGGGCTTCTGCCCAGTCATTGTTTATTGCTGCCATAATCTTCCCTTTCCAAAAAAAGGGAACCTCACAAAAACAGCATATGCCGGTTCCCCGCATTCTGTTATTTGTAACGCTCCCTTTCCTGTTATCAATTTATCCATGCCGTTTCTCTGCAGGATTCACACCATACTCCGGCATGATAACTTTCTCCTTATACCCGCAATGTATGTTTCTCGCTCTCACCCGGACCAAATCCAAGTTTGTCATACTCTGCCTTCGCCACTTCCCATGGAAGTACATCAACTGGCTCTTTCAGATAACTGATAATATCAGCGATTCCCTCTCCTGTATATGCACTGGTAAAAAAGATCTTCTTGCAGCCTGCCAGGCGAAGCCACTCTGCAGCCTGCTCCGGATCCGCAGCCCAGTGATCGCACTTCGTCACAACGCCCACGACTTCTCTGTTACTCACAGCTACCACATTCGGCGGGTAAAGGGAAAACGGCTCGATAGCACTCATCAAAAGACCAATCACATCCGCCTCACATCCATACACTGCCAGTGCTCCGGCCAGCTGCTTCGTCTCCGCATATTCCCCCGGCGTATCAATGATCACATCATAATGGTTCACATACTGAGTCTTATGATAGGTGATCGTCTCGCCCTTCATCGCCTGCATTATCGTAGTCTTTCCGGATTCACTTCGTCCGATAAACATAATTTTGCGCATTTAACCACCCTGCTTCCTTCTCCCCGTTTCGCAAAAGAACCCTGCCTGCAGGATTCTTAGCCTGCAGTGGGTTATGTACGACAGGATTCCATGTCGCCGCAATGCAATCATACGAATCATTCCGGCCATAAAACTCTTACTTCTTGGTAACCGGGCAGGTCGCATAGCCAAGATCATTCTGGAAATAATGAATGACAGCCTTCACTGCTGATTCCACGGCAGAGATACGCCCTGTCAGAATTAAAGTACCGCTGAAACGGTCAACGAATCCAAGATAAACATCACCGCTCTTGATTGCAATGTCTGCACCGATCACGGCAGATTCACTCGGTGTTACAGTAATGATTCCAATGGCAGAACGCTCGAAATCGATATCCGGATTCAGTCCAAGCTTACGATAAACGATCGGCTTCGGACTTGTCACTACATGAGCCAGCGTAATCTGTCTTCCAGGCACAGTCTCCTGGATAATACGCAGTCTTCCTTCTGTATCTTTTGGTAATAATTCTTTAATATCCATGACTTCCGCTCCTTTAATCCTTTATTTCTACCTGAATATATTCTCCGGTAATCAGATACCACTTTATCCATGGTACACTTCTGAGACTATTATAACACACCCATTGGGAACATTCTATAAAAAAATTGGACAATTCATGGGATTCCTTGGCACTTTCTTGCCATTTCTAACAAAAAAGAGTAAAATAGCAACGTATAAAAACAACAGATTGCAATACAGAAAGGACATGATTTATGAATACAGAAAAGTCCACGGGACTCTCTCTTTCTTTTGAAGTATTCCCTCCAAAAAAATGGGAGGATTTCCCGGAGCTCTACGAAACGTTAAACGCACTCAAAATACATAATCCTGAATTTATCAGCTGCACTTACGGCGCGGGAGGAAGCAACAGTAAAAAAACGGCTGAGATTGCCTCCCATATTGAAAAAGATCTGGGAATTTGCGCCATTGCCCATCTGACCTGTGCGGCACTGACGGAAGAAGGTCTTTTATCTACGATAGATAATTTTAAAAATTCCGGTATCCACAATGTTCTTGCCCTTCGTGGGGACAAGCCGGCGGACATGAGCACCGAATGTTTTGAAAACCGCAGGTACAAGCATCCATCGGAAATTATCCCGATTTTAAAAGATTCCGGTTTTCGTGTATCGGCAGCCTGCTATCCGGAAAAACATTATGAAGCCTCCTCCATGGATGAGGATCTTTCCTGGCTGAAATATAAAGTAGATCAGGGTGCCGATTCCCTGATCAGTCAGCTCTTTTTTAAGAACGATGTCTTCTACCGGTTTATGGATTCCATTTTAAAAATGGGAATTGAAGTCCCTGTCCATGCGGGTATCATGCCGATTACCAGCAGCAAAATGATCAGCACGACCATCAACCTGTCCGGTGCCAGTGTTCCGAAATCCCTGTCTGATCTGATTGCCACCTACGGAGATTCTCCATGCGATATGAAAAAGGCCGGAATCGAATACGCAGTCCGGCAGATTACTGATCTTAGGGATCACGGCATCAGAAACATCCACATTTACACGATGAATCACAGTGAAACTGCCGATGCCATCTGTGCATTATTATAGTTTTCATACAGAAGGCTATTTTGGGTGAGACAGTCCCATCAAACAAGAAAAAGCGTCTGCAGTAACGGCAAATTAGCCGTAACTGCTGGCGCTTCCGATTCTCTGTTCCCAGTATTTTCCCATGAATAATGTTATGTTCTGTTTATTTTTCTTCTGTTATCTCTTCCTTACGGATTGCTTTCGTACGAATCTCCTCACAGATATCGGCAATAAAATCCTTCAGATCCTTCTGTCCTTCATCGCCGGCGAAACGGCTTCGTACAGAAACCTTACCTGCCTCCTGCTCTTTCGCACCGACAACAAGCATATACGGAATCTTCTGAAGGCGGGCTTCACGAATTTTGTAACCAATCTTTTCCGAACGATTATCTACCGTACTTAAAATACCATTCTTCTTGAGTTCTTTGTTCACAGATTCCGCATACTCTTCAAATTTCTCGGAAATTGGAAGAACACGAACCTGTTCCGGACAAAGCCATGTCGGGAATTTGCCTGCATATTTCTCGATCAGCCATGCCAGTGTCCTCTCATAACATCCCAGAGATGTTCTGTGAATAACATAAGGGCGCTGTTTTTCCCCATTTTGATCAATATAGTACATATCAAAATTCTCTGCAATGGCACAGTCAAGCTGAATGGTGATCATCGTATCTTCCTTGCCATATACGTTCTTCGCCTGAATATCAATCTTCGGTCCGTAGAAAGCTGCCTCGCCGTCCGCTTCCACAAACGGAACACCCTGCTCTACAAGGATATTACGAATCGCATCCTGTGTTGTCTCCCAGTACTCCTCATCGCCCAGATACTTCTCTTTATTCTTTGGATCCCATTTGGATAAACGATAAGTTACATCATCCTGCACACCAAGAACAGTCAGGCAGTACTGTGCCAGATTGAGACAGTTCTTTAATTCTTCATTCGTCTGGTCCGGACGGATAATCAGGTGTCCTTCCGAAATCGTAAACTGGCGGACACGTGTCAGACCGTGCATCTCTCCGGAATCCTCATTACGAAACAATGTGGATGTCTCACTCATTCTGTATGGCAGATCGCGATAGGATTTCTGTGTGTTCTTATAGCAGTAATACTGGAACGGACAGGTCATCGGACGGAGGGCAAGAACCTCTTTATCCTTCTCTTCGTCTCCAAGAACAAACATGCCGTCTTTGTAATGATCCCAGTGTCCGGAAATCTTATACAGATCACTCTTTGCCATAAGCGGGGTCTTGGTCCTTACATATCCCCACTCATTATCTTCCAGATCCTCGATCCATCTCTGAAGTGTCTGAATGATCTTTGCTCCCTTCGGAAGTATGAGCGGAAGTCCCTGACCGATCACGTCAACCGTAGTAAATAATTCCATCTCACGGCCAAGACGATTGTGATCACGAAGCTTGATCTCTTCTAAATATTTAAGACGTTCTTCCAGATCTGCCTTCTTTGTATAAGCAGTTCCGTAAATACGGGTCAGCATCTTATTGTTCTCATTTCCTCTCCAGTAGGCACCGGAAGAAGCGGTAAGTTTAAAGGCCTTGATCGGTTTTACACTCATAAGATGCGGGCCGGCACAAAGATCGGTGAAATCTCCCTGTTTATAAAAACTGATAACGGCATCTTCCGGAAGATCTTCAATCAGTTCCACTTTATAAGGCTCGTCTTTTTCTTTCATAAAAGCGATCGCTTCTTCTCTCGGAAGCTCAAATCTCTCAATCGGAGGATTCTCTTTAATCACTTTTTTCATTTCCTTTTCGATGGCATCCAGATCTTCTCTTGTAAGAGGTGCCATATCGAAATCATAGTAAAATCCATCATCAATTGCCGGTCCGATCGCAAGCTTTGCATCCGGATAGAGACGTTTTACCGCCTGGGCAAGGACATGGGAAGCAGTGTGACGGAACGCTTTCTTCCCTTTCTCATCCTGAAAAGTCAGGATATTAAGCGCACAGTCTCCGGTAACCGGTGTACGCAAATCCACAACTTCCCCGTCGATTTCTCCGGCACAGGCATTTCTTGCCAGACCTTCACTGATATCTTTTGCGATATCCAGTACAGTCATGGACCTGGCATATTCTTTTTCAGAACCATCTTTTAATCGTATAATCATCTTTCTGCTTTCTCCTTCTATCTGTCACTATCTAAATTTTTATCAGAACATAACTATTCTATCAGACAATACTGTTTGGTTCAACTCTATTTTTACTCTACTGTTACACTCTTGGCAAGATTTCTTGGTTTATCCACATCCAGTCCTCTTGCAACACTTACATAGTATCCCATCAGCTGCAGAGGAATGATGGCCAGTGTTGTTGTAAAATGAGGGTCTGTCTTCGGAACATATACGACAAAATCAATCATATCTTCCAGATAGTAACTTCCGTTTTCTGCCACACCCATAAGGTACGCTCCACGGCTCTTTACTTCCTGCATATTGCTTAAAGTTTTCTCGCTTAAATGGCTCTGGGTCAGAACCCCGACAACCAGAGTTCCATCTTCAATCAGGCTGATCGTTCCATGTTTCAGCTCACCAGCTGCATACGCCTCGGAATGTATGTAACTGATCTCCTTCATTTTCAGGCTTCCCTCCTGACAGATTGCATAATCAAGGCCACGACCGATAAAGAAAATGTCATGGGCGGACGCAAACTTATTCGCAAACCACTGAATTCGTTCCTTGTCTGCCAGAACCTGCGCAATCTTATCCGGCAGCTGAACGATCTCTGCCATCATGCTGTCGAACTGCTGCTGTTCCATCTCCCCGCGAATCTGGGCAGCATACATGGAAAGAATGTACATACAAATCAGCTGGGTACTGTACGCCTTTGTCGTCGCAACAGCAATCTCCGGGCCTGCCAGGGTGTACATTACATAATCTGCCTCCCTCGCAATACTCGATCCTACTACATTGACAATAGCCAGAACTTTCACTCCTCTTTCTTTGGCCAGACGAAGTGCAGCCAGGCTGTCTGCCGTCTCCCCGGACTGGGAAATAATAATGACGAGAGTATCTTTGGAAAGCTTTGGATTACGATAGCGGAATTCAGATGCAAAATCCACATCTACCATTAATCCCGTCAGATCTTCCATCACATATTTTGCCGCAATCCCTACGTGGTATGCAGAACCGCAGGCAACAATACAGATTCTGTTGTACTGTGCAAACTCTTCCTTCGACATGCCTACAGAACCAAGATCGATTTTTCCGTCTTTTACATAAGTATTGATGGTATCCCTCACTGCCTTCGGCTGTTCGTGAATCTCTTTCATCATAAAATGCTCGAAACCGCCCTTTTCTGCTGCTTCGGCATCCCATTTAATATTAACCATCTCTTTTGTGATCTCGTCACCATTCATATTGAAAAACTTAATGGAATCTTCATGAAGTTCCGCCATCTCCATATTATCAAGATAATATACATTTCTTGTGTAGGAAAGGATGGCAGGAACGTCAGAAGCAATAAATGCGCCTTTCTCGCTCTGACCAATGATCAGAGGACTGTCCTTTCTTGCCGCATAAACCACACCCGGGCGGTCTTTGAATATCACGCCTAAGGCAAAGGAACCACGGACACGCAACAGGGCTCTTGACATACTCTCAAGCGGATTGTGATCCGTCTTCTCGTAGTAGTAAGCAATCAGATTTACGGCAACTTCCGTGTCTGTCTCAGAATAAAATGTATATCCCTTCTGAACCAGATGCTCTTTAAGCTCCTGGTAGTTTTCAATAATACCATTATGCACAAGTACAACTGTCTTATCGGCACTGTAATGCGGATGAGCATTCGTTTCAGACGGTGCACCGTGGGTTGCCCAGCGGGTATGACCGATTCCACAGTTTCCCGGCATGGCTTTCCCGCTGTCCGTCTTCTCCAGAAGATTCTTCAAACGTCCTTTTGTTTTTACAATATCTATATCATTCGCCTGTTCATTAAAAATAGCGACTCCTGCGGAATCATATCCTCTGTATTCCAGTTTTGATAAACCATCCAGTACAATCGGCGCAGCATTTTCTTTTCCGGTATATCCGACTATTCCACACATATATAATCTCCTTTTTATAAAATGTTATACTATTTTACGAAAGTAAGTGTATCATGACAATTTCAAAAAGGCAAGGCAGAAAATGTCACTATCTTTTACTGACTTTTTCGTGTTTTAATCTTTTATTATTTATTCAATGATGCGAATCACTTTTTTATCTAAGAAAAAAGAAGTCCTTTATCTGTTTTTCTTTTCCAAACAGATTATTATATTCCAGCAAATCATACTGATGAATCAGAGGATAATACGGTGATTTTTTATCATCCGTTTTATAAAATTTCCCATCTTCTCCCCAGTATCCGATGGCATTAATGCAGGGAATCTTTTCGCGAAGCGAAGAGAGGAAATTCTGATAGCCGGTCTTTTGTATTCCTGCCACATCAGCAAGTAAAACGGAAAGATAATTATTACTCGTCTTCTCCACATATTTTTCCTCAATGTCATAATTCGCCCAGATACAAAACGGTACTTTATAAAGTTTCTCCAGTTCCTCTCCTTCTAGATCTTTTACATCTGTTCCAAGAAGGCTGTCATAGAAACTCTCCTCAAGGTCCGGCTGGTGATCTCCGAAAAACAGGATGACCGTCGGATCTTTGACTTTCTTAAAATAACGGATAAGCTCTTTTAAAGCCCGGTCCGACATTTTGATCATATTAAGATATTCCTCCGCCGTCCCGTATCCCTTCAGATTGCCCTCCAGTCTGACCTGATTCCCCGTTTGTGCAGTACTTCCGTCATAACTTCCGTGATTTTGCATGGTCACATTAAAAAGATAAAATGGCTTGTTTTTATCCTGCCTGTTTTCATACAGACGGATCAGCTTCTTATAATTTTCCGAATCGGTAATATGGTAATTTACCGTATCGACAAATAAAGGAAAATCGTCTGAAGTATAAAATCGATCAAATCCCATGAGCGGATAGACTTTATATCGACTGTAACCGGTCTCATAAAATGGATGGAGCGCAAGACAGGAACCATATCCCTGTTTCTTAAGCGTATCAGTCAGCCCCGCGGTTTTTTCTCTTAAAAAAAGCTGATAGGGCACGGAATTATCCGGCAGAAATGCCAGAGTATTTCCCGTCAGACATTCAAACTCTGAATTTGCCGTGTTTCCTCCGAACACAGAAGCATAGGTATATCCTTTTATGGTGTTCTTTTTTAACTGATGGAAATAAGGCATATAATCTTCCGAAACATCCAGATTGCCCACGGCTTTAAGGTCTGCAAAGGATTCATTCATCACAATAACGATATTCGGTTTTTTCTCTGCTCTCGTATCTGACGAACCTGCTTTATACTGATAAGTTTTTGCAATCTTCTCCACTACCTCCCGGGAATAGCCTTCCGGCTCCGTCACATGAAGATAACCAAAAGTCCGCATGGTCGTAAGAAGAGTTCCGTAATAGCGGTATTTATACTGGGGACGGTAGACACGAAAATCCACACCGATTTTCTCCAGATAATCGCTGGTGACGTAAACATTCACAAACCCGGCAAAAAGCAGACAGCAGGCCGCAAGCCAGGCCAGACGGCCTTTCCGGTGAAAAAGCTTTTCCCGATCCAGTTTTAACACTAGAGCAAGCATCACCAGGGCAAGCAGAAAAAATTCTGCCGTATCCACATCAATTTCCGGTTTGTATGTACCGGCCACGGAAACTGCTGTCCGGAGGGAATAAAGATCGGAGGCAATAAAAGCCATACTCCGAAAGACAGTCAGTTGATAATTTAAAAAACCAAAACAGGCCGTCACCGTCACCATGCCGATTCCTGCACTGCGGATACTGTTAAATACGAGAAGAAACAGTGCAAAAATTACATAGTAGATCAAAAGATCCAGGAAAAGATATTTTTTGGGGATTTCAAAAACCGGCACCCAGAATTGCATATCATTGTAAAACTCCAGCCATAAAAAACAGGCAAAAGGAATGAGTAAGCCGGCTGCCCCCGTAAGAATATGGTTTGTCTTTTCCGAAAATTTTCCGTCTTTTATGGTAAGAAAAACAAGGACTCCCCAGAGAAATCCGCAAATTATCAGAGAATCTGCATAAAACCGGTCAAAAAAATTTTTCTCCAGCGGATTATAATAAAGTTCCGGCATTGCAAAATATGCAACTGCCAGAACTCCTTCCATCAATAACAGAATTTTTTTCTTTCCCGTCATTTTTCTATCTTTGTGCCTTATCATTATCATTCTCCATCAAAAAGACGACTGCCAAATAAAGAAAAGAAATAGGCAAAAAGCTGGGCTCTCCCGGAAAATCTCTCTTCTTCCAGAAGTTTCTCCAATTTTTCTATGTCGGCAAAAAGCGGCATAATGCATTCATCTTCCTCCGCCTGCGGACAAAACTCCCCTTCCACCTGTGCCAGCACGACCCAGGCGGAAGAATCGCTTAAATCCGGAGCCGCATAGGAAGGGGGCAGGATTTTCTCAATTTTTTTGATTCTAAGTCCTGTTTCCTCCTTCAGTTCTCTTTCTGCACATCTTTCCACAGACTCTCCCTTTTCCAGATGACCGGCGGGAAGATTGTAAATAAAACGGTTTACACCCATACGGAATTCTTTCAGAAGAAGCAGTTCTTCTCCCCGGTACCCGACAATGACCACGCCGGATGCCTTCAGTCCAATCTCCTTCGGGTTATCATAATCGAAATTGCTTACCATTTCATAAACTTTCTCATGACCTTCTGTGTTTGTATAATTTAATGTATAACTTTTGAGAAATTTCGTATCCCGGGATTTCTCCATAGAATTTAATACCGGGATTTTTTTACCGTCTGCCATATCCGATACTCCTTTGTCCGGGTGTTTTTACGCATCCAGCAGCTCTTTTACGATTTTATTTACCATAGCCGGGTCCGCCTTTCCTTTCATGGCCCGCATTGTCTGTCCAACGAAAAAGCCCATGGCTTTTTTCTTTCCTGCTTTATAATCTTCTACCGATTTCGGGTTATCTTCGATAATCTTTTCGATAATTTTTCGAAGTGCTCCCTCGTCACTGACAGTTTTTAACCCTTTTTCTTCCACATAAGCTTCCGGGTCCACATTCTCGTCGAAGATTGCTTCAAATACTTTTCTGGCAACCTTTCGGTTTACAGAAC
Organism: Eubacterium sp.; assembly: GCA_022776205.1. Lineage (GTDB taxonomy): Bacteria > Bacillota > Clostridia > Lachnospirales > Lachnospiraceae > Anaerobutyricum. Next base: position 21,354 of record JALFIK010000013.1, on the reverse strand, counting down.
CGTCCTCGATCATCCGGATCAGTTTCACCAGATTTTCCGGGTCAAAGGAAATATCCGACGGTTCCATTTCTTTTTCTTTTAACAATCGAAGGATATCTCCCATAATCCAGTTAGAAACTTCCTTAGGAGCAGCTCCCTGTGCAATACAGGATTCAAAAAGATCTGTCAGAGTCTTATCTGCCGTGATAATGTCGATATCATATTCCGGAAGACCAAACTGCTCTTTATAACGGGCCTGTTTCTCATCACGAAATTCCGGCTGTCTGCTGCGGATTTCCTCCAGCCATTCATCCGAAATGACAATCGGTACCAGGTCCGGTTCCGGGACGTACCGGTAATCCTGCGCATCCTCTTTTGAACGCATCGGATAGGAATATTCTTTATCGTCATCCCATCTTCTTGTCTCCTGAATTACCTCTTTCCCATCTTCCAACAGGTCAATCTGCCGCTCTGCCTCTCCTTCAATGGCTCTGGCAATCGCACTGAAAGAATTGAGGTTTTTCATCTCCGTTCTTGTCCCGAATTTTTCTGCACCGATTTCACGGACAGATAAATTCACATCCGCACGCATGGATCCTTCCTGCAGTTTACAATCAGAAGCACCCAGATACTGAATGATCATGCGGAGTTTTTCCAGATAGGCAATGACTTCTTCTGCGGAACGCATGTCCGGCTCGGATACAATCTCAATTAACGGCACACCGCTCCGGTTAAAGTCCACAAGAGAATTTCCCGTCGCCGGGTCATGAACCAGCTTTCCTGCGTCTTCCTCCATGTGGATTTCATGAATCCGCACATTTTTCTTTTTCCCATCAACTTCGATCTCCACATGTCCGTCCCGGCAGATTGGAAGATAGAGCTGGGAAATCTGATAGTTTTGCGGATTGTCCGGATAAAAATAGTTTTTACGGTCAAATTTACAGTACTGGGTAATCGTACAGTTTGTCGCCAGACCGACTGCCGCCGCATATTCCACTACCTGTTTATTAAGCACCGGGAGAGAGCCCGGCATACCAGTGCAGACCGGACAGGTATGGGTATTTGGTGCCCCACCGAAAGCAGTGCTGCAACCGCAGAAAATTTTCGTCTTCGTGGCAAGTTCCACATGAACCTCCAGACCGATCACTGTCTCGTATTGTTTACTCATCTTATTTGTCCTCCTCTCCGGTCATGCTCCAGTTTTTAAAATCACGGTTTTGCTCAAAGGTATAAGCAGCCCGGATAATATTGTTTTCCTTAAAACAGTCTCCGATGAACTGTACGCCAATCGGAAGACCGGCTTTCGAAAGCCTGCCGGGTACTGTCATTCCCGGAAGTCCTGCCAGATTGACGGAAATTGTATAAATATCCCCGAGATACATCTTAATCGGATCACTTAAACTGTCTCCGATCTTTGGTGCCGTCGTCGGTGCCGCCGGTCCGAGAATTACGTCATATTTTTCAAAAGCCTTATCAAAAGCCTGTTTAATAAGTGCTTTGGTCCGTAATGCTTTCAGATAATATGCATCATAATATCCGGAACTTAAAACAAAGGATCCCAGCATGATTCTTCTTTTTACTTCCGGTCCAAACCCTTCTGAGCGGGTCTTTTTATACATATTATGAAGTCCCTGATATTCTTCCGTACGGTATCCGTATTTTACACCGTCAAAACGGGCAAGGTTAGAACTTGCCTCCGCGGAAGCGATGACATAATATGCCGGTATCGCATATTCCACCAGGCTAAGATCAAACTGTTCCACTACAGCTCCCTTTTCTTCAAGTTTCTCTGCCGCTGCCAGAATCGTTTCCTTGACTTCTTCATCCAGGCCTTCTCCAAGATAATCCCTCGGAATTCCGATACGCATTCCCTTTACATCCTCCCGGAGCGCGGATGTGAAATCATAACTTTCTCTTTTTACCGATGTGGAATCCTTCGGATCGTAAGATGCAATTGCTTCCAGGATTGTGGCACAGTCCGTGACATCTTTTGCCATCGGTCCGATCTGGTCAAGGGATGAACCGTAGGCGATCAGTCCATAACGGGATACGGTGCCATAAGTTGGTTTCATTCCGACCACACCACAGTAAGACGCCGGCTGCCGGATGGAACCGCCCGTGTCGGAACCTAAGGCATAACAGCATTCTCCCGCTGCTACGGCTGCTGCAGAGCCACCGGAAGAACCGCCCGGTACATGTTCCTCATTCCACGGATTCCTTGTCGGTCCGAAAAAGGACGTTTCCGTCGTACTTCCCATGGCAAACTCATCCATGTTTGTCTTTCCGATAATAACTGCTCCTGCTTTTTCCAGATTAAGCACTGCCTGCGCCGTGTAAGTCGGTACAAAATTATCAAGAATCTTTGAACTGCAGGTTGTGAGGGTTCCCTCCGTGCACATATTATCTTTAATGGCAACAGGGACGCCCGCAAGGGGTCCGGTCAAAATCCCATCACTGATCTTTTTCTGAACCTCCTCCGCTTTTTTGTAAACCTTTTCTCTTTCTTCCACCGTAACGTAACAGTGAAATCTGTCTTCATAAGCATCGATGGCTGCCAGAGCCGCATCCACCGCCTCCACGACAGTTACCTCCCCCGCTCTGATCTTCTTCCCCAGCTCAACGGCTGTGTTATCCATAAACCCCATGGTCATCCTCCTAATCAAATGTTTTCGGAACCACAAAAGCCCCGTCTTTTCTTTCCGGTGCATTGGCAAGAATTGCCTCTTTGTCATCTCCGTTTGTCACAACGTCTTCCCGAAATACATTATTAACCGGGAATACATGGCTCATAGGCTCCACATTACTTGTATCCAGTTCGTTTAATGTATCAATATAATCAAGCATATTCGCCATATCTTTTTTTGCCTGTTCCTTTTCTTCCGGTGAAAGTTCCAGTTTCGCAAGAATACCGACATATTCAATGGTCTCGTCGGAAATAATATTTGCCATATTCTACACTCCTTTTTCACAATGATTCCTAAATTCTCAATTTACCATATTTATTTGTTACAATCAAGGTTCCCCCGCATAATTTTCCCGGTTTAATGCCGTCCGCCGCCACCGCCATGTCCGTCACTTCCGCCAATATCCGAAAGATTGCTATCTTCTTTCTTCTCAATTTTTCTTCTTGTGACAAAAGAACGAAGGTAAAGATCATGGGTTTCATTCATCTTTACTCCATTTTTCCCGGTATAGGTGGACTTTGTCACCGTGTCCCTTCCTCCGTGTCCGGCAATCTGGGTTCCGGCAAAAATAAAGGCAACAATTGCAGAAATAAGAAGCAGCCAGAACGGGCTGATATCCAGGTGGAATATATTTTCACTCTGCATCTGGGAAACTACAGAATTCACCATAAACCGATATGCCCGGTAAGGATTCCGGTTCACCCTGCGATTTGTTCTTTTTACAATATAATCAATATCCTTCCGGTCAAGCTTGTCTGCCGCTTTTCCTGTAGTACAAAGCCATGTATAACCGGTCGCCCAGTCATCGACATAAATTATGCCATCCCCATTTGCCTGATTCCATCCAAAGCAGTGGATCTCATAATAATTCTGGGCATATTCCCTGATTTTTTCATAGCTGTCAAGGCTGTCGTCTTTGATTGTGAGCAAGACGAGATCCGCACCCATAATCTTCTCTTTTTTTGCGATGAGTGCTTCCAGCTTCTTTTCTTCTCTCCCCGTAAGTTTCCCCGCCTCATCAAAGACTCTCTTTTCAATAATGCATTCCTGGTTCGATCTTTCTGTCTTATTTGACTGGATTCCCTGAAAAACACCATACTTTAAAAACAGACCGGTCACTCCGAGAATGATACCGATAACAACGATTCCTCCAATAATTTTTCGATATGTTTTCTCCATTTAAAGTACCTCCAGGAAGTAAAGCAGCATTGCAAGGCAGAAAAAGACTGAAATTCCGGTTGAAAAGGTAAGCAGTGCCGCCCTCGACCAGCTTACCGGCGGTGTTCCGACTGCTTTTCCCGTCTGACCATTTACATAAAACTCATATTCTTTTTCCCGGTAGCGATAGACGTACTTCCATACCGGCAGGAAAGCATAAAAAGATTCTTTTTCCCGGCAGTCGACCGTCTTATTTATCTTTCTTACCGCATGATAAAGCTGATTCGTTTCAGACAGATATGCCTCGTCAAATTTCTCTGTTTTGTGTCTGGCACGCGGTAACAGGCTGTCCCGGTCTTCATCATACCGGTTGGCAACAAATCCGGAAAGATATTCCGGTGTAAAATCTCCCAGATCCTCATATCGGTACGGTTCCATGATATCCATCAGATTATCCGGCATGGCAGAGGAAGCATCCACGGGAATCTTGTCATAATCCACCTCAAAATCCCTTGTAATGTGGTAAACTCTCGTCTCCGTTACCTCATAGTCTCCTTCTTTCCAGACGCGGATCTTATCCCCTTCTCCCTCAAAATGTACATGACTATGCATGTCATACATGAAAAACGGAACATAGATTCCTTCCATGGCCTCCACACTCGAGACAGAGCAAAAATCCTTCGGTAAAAACAGCTTTCCCTTAAAATTGTCCCTTAAGGTTTCCACCGCCTTTTCTTTATTCAGCGAAAAAGGCAGAATAAGTTTCGGCTCGTATTCCCTCTCCATACGATCTTCAAATATCACATAAGTTCCGCAATAAGGACATTTCAATGCCAGAGCATCCGCACCTGCATCAATCTTTGCACCACAGTTATTGCACACATGAACTTTTTCCTGTTTCACCAGCTGATGCTCTCCTTCATTCCGGCAGCTTTCGCATATCATTTTTTTCTTTTCCGGATCATAGACAACATTTCCCCCGCAGCTTTTACAACGATAAAACATATCCCGCCTCCTTTTTTTGTTTTCTTCTACTATATGGGTTTTTCCACCAAAAAGCAACGAAAAAAAACAGACATATTTTATTTTTTCCCATCGTATATATAAAAAGATTTTCAACGAAGAAGGGGTGTGTCTTCCCTGCGCCGTATTATTCTCACCGTACTTTGTCTGGTTACATTTTATCTTTTCGTGGCTTCTCCGGTCTGTGCCGCGGTCTCTTCCCCGGAAGTCAATGTGCCCTCCGGTCTTCATGCCAAAGCAGCAATCCTCCTTGACGGAAATAATCAGAGAGTTTTGTTCGGAAAACAGGAGGAAGACTGCCTTCCCATGGCCAGCACTACAAAAATTATGACCTGTCTTTATGTTTTAGAACATGCCGATATTACGGATACGGTAACCTTTTCCCAAAATGCCTGCAATGCTCCGAAAGTTCGTCTCGGAGCAAAAACCGGTGACCGTTTTCTTTTATCCGATCTTCTTTATGCTCTCATGCTCGAATCTTACAATGACGTGGCAATTGCTCTTGCCGAGCATATCGGTGGTTCTGTCAGTCAGTTCTGCAAGAAAATGACACAGGAAGCCCGGGATTATGGATGTTATCACACCTCTTTTGAAACCCCGAATGGTCTGGACAGTCCAAATCATTACACAACCTGCCACGATCTGGCGATTCTGTCCTGCATCGCTCTTAAAAATAAAAACTTCTGCCAGATTATCCGGGAACCTTCTTACACGATCAAGGAGCTCGGAAGCGGCCGTGCCTACTCTCTCCAAAATAAAAACGCATTCTTATCGTCCTATCCCGGAGCAATCGGTGTAAAAACCGGTTATACGGGCAAAGCAGGATATTGTTTTGTCGGTGCGGTAAAAAAAGGGGAACACTTTTTAATCTCCGTTGTACTGGGAAGCGGATGGTATCCAAACCGCCGTTTTAAATGGGAAGACACAAAGAAGCTCATGGATTACGGTCTTAGTACCTTTCACAAAAAAACCGTGTCTTTTTCCGATGAAATTCCTTCTTCCCTTCCTGTCCAAAAGGGCCGAAACACTTCCTGTAAACTATCCGCTCCGTCTCCTGTCTGCCTTCTTCTTTCTTCCGATGAAAAATTATATTGCGTCACTCATCTGCCAAAAAAGCTCTCCGCTCCCATTTCAACAAACAATGCCATAGGAACCGTGACTCTTTATATTAATAAAAAACCCTACCGTTCATTTCCTGTCTATCCGAAAAAAAATATTTTACGCCGCACCTGGCAGTGGTGTTTTCGGAAAATCTGCAATACTTATTTTTCATTTTATTAAACATAATTCCTCTCCGCCGCAGTGCAATCCTTACCGGAGGGTTTTGGGGATGGAAAATAGAATAATTTCTCCTCAAAAAAAGGGAATGCCTTCCGGCATTCCCCCAAATTTTTATCGTCCGATCAATGTATTGTACAATTCTTCGTAACGCACTCTTGAGGCGCTCCATGAAAGATCTTTTTCCATACCCCGTTGTACCATATGATCCCATAATTCTTTTTGATGAAAATAAATGTATTTACTGTAATCAACCGTATTGATCAGTTCCTCTCCATTATAATTGGAAAATGAGAATCCGTCTCCCGTATCATCAAACTCATTTAACGGGATTACCGTATCCTTCAATCCTCCTGTTTCCCGGACAATCGGAACGGTACCATAATGAAGGGCAATAATCTGTGTCAGTCCGCACGGCTCAAAAAGAGACGGCATAAGGAAAGCATCCGCAGCCGCATAAAGCTTATGCGCCAGGTCATCGGAATAAAGAATATTGGCAGATATCCTGTCCGGATCCCGTTTTGCATAGGAACGGAACATCTCTTCATAGGATGGATCTCCCGTTCCGATGACTACCACCTGGGTGTTCTCATCCACGATACGGTCCATGGCATAACGGACAAGATCGAGCCCCTTCTGGTCTGTAAGCCGGGAAATCAGTCCGATCATGTATTTGTCCTTATCCACTTCCAGTCCAAGCTGTTTTTGCAGTGCTTCTTTATTCGCCGCCTTTCCGGCTTTATATGTTTCCGGTCCGTAGTTTTCAAACAGTGCCGGATCGGAAGAAGGATCATAAATCTTATAATCCACACCATTTACAATGCCAAACAGGCTCTGATTCCTTGCATGAAGCAGGCCGTTCAGACCTTCTCCGTAATAATCTGTCTGAATCTCATCGGCATAAGTATGGCTTACCGTTGTCACGAAATCCGCATAGACAATTCCGCCTTTTAGCATATTGGCATCTTTATTAAATTCCAGCTTATCTGTCGTAAACAGATAATCCGGCAGGCCGCTTAACCCCTTCATCGTCTTCATATCCCAGATTCCCTGGAAGCGAAGATTATGAATCGTCATCATTGTCTTCATCCCCCAGAAGAATGGATTCGCTGCAAATTCCGTCTTAAGATATACCGGAATGAGCCCGGTCTGCCAGTCATGACAGTGAATCAGATCCGGTCGAAAATCAACGACCGGCAGAATGGCGAGTACCGCCTTGCAAAAGAATGTAAATTTCTCCACATCCGTCCTTGTATCCGCATAAGGTTCCCATCCGCCGAAATAGTCCAGATTATCAATAAAATAATAAGTGATCCCGTCATAAACATATTTCATAATGCCCACATGTTTATTCTGTATGTACGGTCCCACACTCATATAAAAATGCGTCACGTACTCAAAATTATTACGGAATTTCTCCGGGATCCCCCGGTAATTTGGCATGACCACCCGGACATCCCACTCTTTTTTGTCAAACTCCTTCGGAAGTGCGCCCACTACATCGGCAAGACCGCCGGTCTTCATAAAAGGGACACATTCCGATGCCGCAAACAAAATCTTCTTCATTGTAATCCTCCCCGTTTTTCTATTAGTATTATTTGTATTCTACAATATATTTTCTAAGATTACTATGCTTATTTTCTGTTTTTTAAAAAAGCATATAAAAATTGAAGCAGTTTCTCCATCTCTTCCCTTGTTCCGATCGTAATTCTCAGGTAATTGTTTATACGCGGCTTGTCAAAATATCTGACAAAAATTCCTTCCTCTCTTGCCTTCTCAAAAATCTCTCTTGCAGGAACCTCCGGATGGGAGACAAACAGAAAATTGGCTTGGGAGTCCGGAAACTCAAATCCCAGTTTTTTCATCTGCCCCTTAAACCATTCTCTCGTGTCCACAATCTGTGCAACAGTTTTTCTAAAATAATCCTCATCCTGAATGGATGCCGTTCCAAGTAAAATGGACGGACGATTCATCGTATAAGAATTAAAAGAATATTTGACATCATTTAATGCCCTGATCAGTTCCGGTGAGCCCATGGCATAGCCAATCCGCATTCCGGCCATGGAACGGGACTTGGAAAAGGTCTGCACTACAAGCAGATTTTCATATTTCGGAAGAAGCACCTGGGCACTCACTCCTCCAAAATCCACATAAGCTTCATCCACAATCACGACCACATCCTGATTATGCCGTAAAATATCTTCAATTTCCGAAAGAGGCATGAAAACTCCTGTTGGCGCATTTGGATTTGGGAATACGACACCACCGTTTTGCCAGTAATAATCCGCCGGATGAATCAGAAACTCCTCATCAAGTGGTTTTGTATCAAAAGGAATCCGGAACAAATCAGCCCACACATCATAGAAAGAATAGGTAATATCCGGGAAAAATATCGGTCTGTCACTGTTAAAAAATGTGAGGAAGGCCATAGCCAGAACATCATCAGAACCAACTCCCACAAAAATCTGGTCACTGTTAAGGCCCTTATATTCTGCGATGGCATCCACAAGCATTCCCGCAGTCGGATCGGGGTAGAGACGAAGATCATCTGTTTTCCCCATGGCTTCCATCACTTTTGGTGACGGAGGATACGGATTCTCATTCGTATTTAATTTCACCACATTTTTATTTTCCGGCTGCTCCCCCGGAACATACGGGACAACCTGCCGGATATTTTTCTTCCATTCCTGCATAAATCTAACGCTCCATTTCCTGTAATTTGCTCAGTTTGGCAGCCTGGTCTGCTGCGGTAAGGCTATCGATAATCTCATCGAGATCTCCGTTTAAAATATCGTCAAGACGATGGAGGGTCAGTTTAATTCTGTGGTCCGTCACACGGCCCTGAGGGAAATTGTAAGTACGGATCTTTTCCGCACGGTCTCCCGTACCGATCTGGCTCTTTCGAAGTTCTGCTTCCGCATCATGGGCTTTAGAACATTCCAGATCATACAGACGGGCACGAAGCACTTTAATCGCCTTATCCTTATTCTTAAGCTGGGATTTCTCATCCTGACAGGAAATCACAATTCCTGTAGGAATATGGGTCAGACGAACAGCGGAATCTGTTGTATTAACGCACTGTCCGCCATTTCCAGAAGCACGGAATACGTCAAAACGACAATCATTCATATCAAGATGAACGTCCACTTCCTCCGCCTCCGGCATGATTGCAACGGTGATGGTCGATGTATGAATTCTTCCGCCGGATTCTGTAGCCGGAATACGCTGTACACGGTGCACTCCGCTCTCATACTTAAGACGGGAATAAGCACCCTGCCCATTGATCATAAAAGATACTTCCTTAAAACCGCCGATTCCGTTTTCATTCACATCGATAAACTCGGTTTTCCATCTCTGGGACTCCGCATAATTTTTATACATACGGTAAATTTCCGCTGCAAATAAGGCAGCCTCATCCCCGCCGGCCCCGGCACGAATTTCCACAATTACGTTCTTGTCATCATTCGGATCTTTCGGAAGAAGCAGAACTTTCAATTCTTCCTCATATTTTTCCACATTGGTCTTTGCCTCGGAGAGTTCTTCTTTTAAAAGTTCCCGCATCTCCTCATCATGCTCTTCTTCGAGCATTTCCACACTGTCCTCAATCGTCTGTCTGGCATCCTTATATTCTTTATATTTCTCAACGATCGGTGTCAGCTCGTTCTGCTCTTTCATAAGGCTGCGGAAACGGTTCTGATCATTGACCACATCCGGCTCGCTCAGTTCCTGCATGACCTCATCCAGACGTTTCACCAGATCTTCTAATTTATCAAACATATTTTTTCCTCCTTTTCCATCCGGCACTTCTGAAAAGTACCCGTTACAATCCGGTCGAGCCCGGCCAGATCTCTCTTTACCTGCACATTAATATATCCATGTTCTTCCATCAGTCTGCGAAGGTCTTCTCCCTGTTTGGCTCCAATCTCAAAAAACAGACGGCCGCCATCTTCAAGATGTTCCCCGGCCCGCCTGATAATCTTACGGTAAAAATTAAGACCGTCTTCTCCACCGTCCAAAGCAAGACGGGGCTCATATTCCCTCACTTCCGGCATGAGTCCCTCCACGATCCGGGACGGGATATACGGGGGATTGGAAACAATATAATGAAAAGTTCCCGGAATATTATCAAAAAGATCACTCCGAACCAGACAAGGCCGTACCTGTAATTTTTCACTGTTTTTTGCAGCAACGGCAAGGGCACCTTCCGACACATCCGACAGTGTGACAGAAATTCCCGGGCACAATTTTGCCAGGGAAAGGCCGATGCAGCCGCTTCCCGTACAAAGATCAAGCACCCTGCATACTCCCTGTCTCTTTTTTATCTCTTCCATGGCAAGCTCCACAAGACACTCTGTATCCTGTCGCGGGATCAGCACCCTCTCATCCACGAAAAAAGATAAGCCCATAAACTCACATTCTTTCATAAGATACTGAAGAGGAATATGTTTCCGGCGCTTCTCCACAACCGAAAATAGTAATTCCCTATCCCGGGCCTCCACTTCTTTTTCCAGATTGCTATAATATTCTGCCCGGTCAATGTGAAGGAGCCAGTCCAGAAGCATCCAGCTTTCACATTCATAGTCTTCAATCCCTGCTTCTTTTAATTCTCTTCGAACCTGTGTTACAATTTCCCGGATGGTCATCTTCAATCCTCCAGTTCCCCGTTATGCATTGCCTGTTCATAGGATTTCCAGTCAAAAACTCCTTCCACCGCAGCAACGGCAACCTCAAGCATCTCCTCATCCGGTTCTTTCGTCGTAAAATACTGCAGATAAAATCCCGGTTTACTCAGAGTATTCACTAGTTTTGAATCGCTTCTTCCCGCCAGACGGATAAATTCATAAGAAATCCCTGCTACAACAGGCACAAGAAGGATGCGAAGTAAAAACTTCCAGAGAAGATTATCCACCCGGATAAACATAAAGACCACAATGCTCACAATCATGACAATCAGAAGAAAACTCGTACCACACCGTTTATGGAGTCTGGAATACTTCTTTATATTCTCCGGGGTAAGCTCTTCTCCATGTTCTAAACAGTTGATCGTCTTGTGCTCCGCACCGTGATACATGAACACCCTTTTAATATCTTCCATTTTGGAAATGAGTACAATGTAGATAAGAAACAGACCCACACGAATCAGACCCTCAATCAGGGTCCGCACGGAATAGGACGGAATCACGTTTTTTAAAAGATTCATGAGGAAAAACGGAAGCACCATAAAAATACCCAGGGCCAGAAAAACAGCAATTACCATGGTAATTCCCATAAGGATACTCTCCAGTTTATCACCAAAAATCTTTGTCAGAAATTTCTCTACTCTGCCCGGCTCGCAATCCTCTTCCTCATAAAAAGAAGAAGAATAAGTAAGCGTCTTCAGGCCAATATATAAAGATTCCGCAAAAGTCACAATACCTCGTATCATCGGAAGACGTAAAAATGGATATCGACTTCCCAGACTTTTATATTCATCGGTCATCACTTCAATCGTATGATCCGGTTTCCGGACAGCCACGGCATAACGGTCCATGTTTTTCATCATGACTCCTTCCATTACCGCCTGTCCTCCAATACTGGTCTTTTTCAAAATTCTGCCTCCTTTCAGTCATTCAATCAGAGAATAACCAAAATTAGGCGACGGCACAACGTCTCAACATTCTCTGTGATACATTGCACCGCCGCCTAATTGAAAACCTTCCGGTTATTAATTCTGAGTCATGCCATATTTACGATTGAACTTGTCAATACGTCCACGAGCCTTTGCAGCTTTCTGCTGTCCTGTGTAGAATGAATGACATTTAGAACAAATTTCTACATGGATATCTTCTTTCGTAGAACCGGTAACGAACTCATTACCACAGTTACATACGACCTTTGCCTGATAATACTTTGGATGGATTCCCTCACGCATCTTATTCACCTCTTCCAATATATGATTCATCTATCATTGATGTCGTACATCAATTATAATCGTTTCAAACAGCTTTCTCATTATAACATAGCTGTATATGAAGTGCAAGAACTATTTTATCTTTTTTTAAACACAACTTCACCTGCCCATTCCAGATCTACTTTCATAAATTTATCTTCCGAATGTTTCTCCACGGCATCTCTGTATTTTTCCTCCATGCCCCTGTAAAACTCCTTTGTCATCGGAATCTTTCCGATTCCTTTTTTCTGAAAAAAAACAAGGAAACAATAACTGTCTTTACTGTAATCAAAGAGAATATTAAGGAGAGTATCGTCTTCCATCTCCTTTTTAATCTGATTAATGTACATGATTTTGATAATTTCAATAATACGGTCATCCAGTCCATTATCCGCAATCATGATCTTCTCCTTCAGATCATTAATATTATCTACCAGACGTTTACGCATTCCCGTCTCTTTCTCCAGTTCTTCCACCTCCCGGCGGTTTTCCTTGTTCATGACCGGTGCCATGTATACCATCATATTTTTCTCATGATCCACATAGAGACTGTCATAAGTAAGAGGAGCCACATAACCACATCCATCACATGCAAACCGGAACAGACGGTTCTTCATGATCTCCTCCTTCATCTCCTCTTTCTCCGTCACATTAATCGTCTTATATTTCCGAAGAGAATGTTTCTGTCCGCACTTCGGACATTCCAGTTCTTCCATCGTATATTCGGTCACTTTATTCTGATTCATGATTCTCTTCCCTCCAAAACAGAAATAGCATTATTTTATATAATAAAATGATTTTCCCGGACAGTCAAGGCAAATCCCCCGGAAGGAAGGAGGCATTGCTGTCCTTTCGGGGGATTTTTTTGTCAGATCAAAGAGTTATCTTTTCATTATTTTTTTCTTTGAATATCCGCTGCAGACATCTTTTCCGTTAAATTTCACATAAGCTTTCACCTTAAAGCGATACTTTCTGTATTTGCTGAAATTCACATGATGCGTCTTGATTTGTACGGAGATTGTTTTTTTCTTTGTGCTTTGTTTCACTTTTGATTTTCTGTCACGCACAAATTTTTTCTTCTTTTTACTATATTTATAGTATTTCTTTCCTTCAATCTTTCCGACAAGCTCATACTTCTTCGTCTGCCACATGTACTCATAGAGATAATATCCTTTGACATTTTTCTCTGTCTTTAACTGAATGGTTGCACTTTTTGCACCGGTCTTCTTAAGAGAAGTAATCTTCGGCGTCTTCGGTTTCGTGATCGTTTTTGCTCCATTTGATACCGGACTGTAAGTTGTCTTTCCTCCACGGACTCCATAAGCTCTTACAAGATAAGCATACACTGTACCCGGCGTCCGTTTCGTATCATTAAGAGCCGTTCCTGCCGTCCTGGCGATAACATTATACTGTTTCGTGCCGGTATTGTAGCGGTATACCACATAACCGGAAGCATCTTTTACCGGTGCCCAGGACAGCTTAATTGCTGTACTTCCACTGGCTGCCGCCTTAAGTACCGGTGCACTGAGAACAAGATAGGTCGGATCTTTCTGGCCACAGTTTTTACAGATTCCATTCTCATAGTTATGTCCGATTGCCGGAATCACAAGATCTTTCGGTACTGCCGCTTTCTTTCCTTCTTCATCAAAGAAAAGTTCTCCACAGTTTTCGTCTTCACAAATCCAGTGTTCTTTTGTTCCCGGCTGGGTGCAGGTTGCCTTCTTTTCTTCCACTTTTTTAAGGGAATGTTTGTGGGCCACAATGTCTGTCTGAATTTCTCCGGTAATATTTTTCATCAATACCGTATAGCTTCCGTCTTCATTTTTCCCGGTCTGAATGGACGCGCAGTCATCCGGAGTTTCTCTGTTGTCTTCGAGTGTATCTTTCAGGCAGTCGTAGCCGTTGATCTTTAGCCGGTCAAATCGAACATATCCGTTCTCCGAATCCACGGACACCTTAAACTGAAGATCTCCGTTTTTACGGATCTCTGTTTCCGGATCCGTGTCATCCGGGGTTCTTTCGACTTCAGAAATCACATAGCCATCCCCGCTTTCCGGTATCGGATAACCCTCATACTGCTCGAATTCGACGGTCACATGAATTTTCTTTCCAAGACTGTCTATCACAAGCTGATTTGATACATTGCCTTCTACCGTCTCTCCGTTTACTTTCCATTCTTTTACCATAGTCCGCATGGATGCAGCTCTTGCTGCCGGCATACTGTCATCTGCATAATCCGGAATCGCCGTAAATACAAGGCGGCTTCCCCCTTCTACCGATGTCGTCTGTCCTTCGGAAAGATTTAATGCGGTGCCATCTGCCGTCACCTTTAAGCTTCCTTGTGCCTTTCCCTCCGTCTGATACGATACTTCATAAAGAGTGGCTTTCTTAAAGATTACTTCCACACTATGGTCAGCCTTCACATCAGAAAGAGTAAAGGTTGCTCCGTCCTCACTGATTCCATCTGTTACTTTCTCTTTGTCCACTTTCCATTCGCTGACATGCCAGTAGTCTTGCGGAACTGCCTGAAAGACGATACTCTCTCCATACTTCACTGTTTCCGCACCTTCTGTAATACTTTCCGCTGCACCGGCAACAAACAGTTTGCCATCGCCTTCGGTCTTGTATGTTACTTCGTAGGTACCCGGAATGAGTTTTACAGAAATCTCTGCCGCTTTCTCTACCGTAAGCTCATAGGTTGTATCTTTTTGGGATACCTCTTTTCCATCGACCATCCAGCTGCTCACGATGTAGCCCGCATTCGGTTTAACGGTAAAGGTCACTTTGGTTCCCTCTTTTACATCCTGTCCACTTTCCACAGCCACACGATTGACCACCGCCGTCAACGTACCGTTTTGCGGCTGTGTAAAGGTCAGTGTATGATATTCGGATACAAAATGGACTCCAATCACAACACCCGTACCTTTTTCATCGGCAGTGTAAATAAACTTCTCGTTTCCTTCCTGTACTTTTTCATTATTGACCGTCCAGTAATCGACTTTGTATCCTTCTTCCGCCTGCGCGGTAATTTCTACTTCGGCACCCGGTGCCAGAATAAATCCGGAAGAAATGTTTTCAATCTGGTCTACGCCTCCGGCAACTGCCTGAAGGATTTTTCCATGTTCTCCCGCCTCAATGGTCGTTTCTGCCCCGCGTTTCTTAAATTGTACAGTCACAGTATGACTGTCCGCAATGTCGGAGAGAGTCAGGGTATTTTCTGTGACTTTTATGCCGTCTTTCCTGCAGATTTCCCCATCCACACGCCATTCCTGTACCATATATCCTTCATCCGGTTCAGCCGTAAACTTCACATATCCTCCTTCATAAACCGAATTTCCACTGTGGTACTCCGTTTCTTTATAAGAGGAAATGTTCCGTCTTCCTGAGGACGCACTGATTGTTCCGTTTGCTTTATCTCCTTCCACAATCACCGTGTCAAAAGTCACCCTATAAAGGTTTAACGGTGCAAAGCTTCCATGAATCTTAATATCTTCTTTTACATCCGAAATCGTCCAGGATTTGGCATCGGTCGTATCACCGGTTCCATCGACATAAACTGCCTCTGCCGGATCCGAAACCACATATCCCCGGTCTGGTGTCATAAGGGCGGTAAGGTCTGTTCCCACACTGATATGGTCTTTGTCTTTTACAATCACTTCTTTGCCATTTTCCATGTAGCTTACACACAACGTTCCATTGGATACCCCATCAATGGAAACAACCGGTTTTTCTTTAATGACAACTTCTACTGTCGTATCTTTTTCCAGAAAAGCAAGAGAAGCTTTCGTATTTTCGTCCTCGTTTACTGTCACATTACTGCTCCAGCCTGTCACATAATAATCCGGATTCAGAGTAAGGCTGAAATCTACCGGAATGTAAGCGGACACTTTATTTCCCGAGGTAAGTGTCTGCCCGTTACTATTAGCAGTAAGGAAAGCAATTTTTTCATCCGTTACCGGCTTGCCATCCATTGTTACATGGAAGGAAAGTCCAAAGCTTTGTGCCGTTGTAATCACCGGACGTACATAAAGATTTCTGTCAACGTTATAAAGCATTATTGTTTTATTTCCGCCGGAACCTTTTACCGTCTGCCAGATAACTCCGTCTGTGCTTGTCTGCCATAATTTCACCATCTGATTACCCGGATCTGCCACCGTCGCCGTGAATTTAACCGTTGTTCCTTCTGTTACCCCGGTAAGATCTACTTCTTTTCCGGTTTCCCCATCTTCTGCCGTTACTTTAGCAAGAGTCTGATCCGTCTTTTCGTCCTCATCGGCAACACTGGTCGTAATTCGATAGGACGCATTGGTTTTCTTAAAGCTTACCGTGATGTTCTTGTCTTCCGAAACAGAAGGAAGCGTAAATGTTGTTCCCCGGTAATCTTCCTGCGTTCCATCCCATTTACAGGTTTTATCGTTAACCTTCCATCCGGATACCACATAACCTTCCGTCGCAACAGCGGTAAGTACCACTTTACTTCCTTCCGTCACTTTCGTTCCGCTGTTAATGGTTCTTCCTTCTCCGTTTTGTGCACGGAGCGTTCCCTCTCCGTCAGAAACACTGTAGGAAATTTCATGAGCAATGCTTCGGAATTTTACTTCCACGGAAAGAATCTTATCAGCATTCACCTGATTTTTCGGATCAAAAGATTCCACAGAAAGAATCTTTCCTTCGTCAGATAATTTCATCCCATCCGGAAGATGGGTAGCATCTTTCGCATATTCTTTTCCGTTGATCGTCCAGGAGGCAATTCCATATCCACTGTCCGGTGTCGCAATAAAGCGAAGTCTTGTTCCCACAATTTTACTGCTTCCGGAAGCCATCGGATACCAGTTATCCCCATAACGTCCAACGATGGCACCGTTTTCTTTGCAGGTAAACTGAACCTGTGCGCTGTCCGGTTTTACAGTAAAGCTTTCGTTCTTTAATGTCACGGCATAATTATTCCTAAATTTTTCTGCCGCTTGTGTGAGCGTGCCATCTTCTGTTGTTTTAAAAGACAAGGTAATATCAAATTTGCCGGACTGATTCCTGTTATCGAAATATCCGCAATTGATATCGAAAATCTCATTCAGATCCACCCCGGAAATTTCCGGATCTGCCTGAATTTCAATCTGCCCTGCACCGGTCGGATTCTCGATTCCCTCTTTAATCACAGGCTGGATCGTCACTGCCTTCTTCGTTACCTGAAGTGCTACTGATGCCACTTCATTTTGTGCCTTCACACTGTCTTTATATGCATGGAAAAGATAATCTCCCACACTGCCCGGTGTGTAAGAAGGATTAGACAGATTCTGCACTTCTGTATTTACCGTATAAATAATTGTATCTTCGCATTCTTTCCATCCTGACGGATTTCCTGTTATTGGAACCGTTCTTTCCTGGAGTCTCAGATTTACCGTACCGCCGTAAACCATGGTACCGGTGAGCTGCTCTTTTCCCTGCATTAGCTGCAGACGATATTCTGTTGTATTTGCTTCATAAGTTTCATTCGCATGATAGTACCGGATTTCAGAAGACTTCATTCCGTATCCGGCCCTGGAGAGAACATTGAGCTGAATGCTGTAAAGCCCTTTTGCCGGTGCACTCCATATCGCGGTAACTTTTCCATCGGCACCTACGGTTTTCGAAATCGTTTCCACGGCATTTGTTTCTGTATTGACTATTTTGAATTCCACGGCAGCGTTCTCTGCCGGTTTTTCTTCTGCGGTCTCTATTACCGATGCCGTCAGAGTAAGTTCTGTACCTTTCATCGTAGTATAAACCGGAGTCTCTACGAATTCTGTTTCCTTCCGGGTAACCCGCTCAAGAACCGAAGGATTAAAGTTAGGTCGCTCTTGGTCTCCGGCTTTATAACTTTCCGAAGTTTCTTCCTGTATCGGAGTCACCGTCTGCACTGTTGTCGTTGTCTCGCCTTCCGTTTTTGTTTCGGAGGAAATGAGAGCAAACCAGTAAGCCGAGACATCCTCATAACTTGTCGTCTCATTTTCCGTTGTCTCCACCGTCCAGGTTTCTTCCCTGCCGATTACCACTTTACCGGCTTCGTTATAATAGACATCATATAATTGGGAGACGATCTTTTCAGAAAGTTCCACCTTATCCCCAATGGAACCGTTTTCACCATATTGATAATAGGATTTTCCATTCTTCCAGTAATATGTAACCTCCGATACAGAACCAAGACGACTGTCATGGGAAACAGGTCCCGATTCTCCCGTATTTATTCCTTCTCTTGGCGTGCCATCCACCACGGCCTGAAGATGATAGTAAGAATCCCCTTCCTTTTTCACAATCATATCTTCACTGTGAAAAGCAGGAACTCCTTCCGAAACCAGCCCCCCGTTCACATCTTTATAAGAACGAGTGACAACCCGGACAATCTCCTTTCCTGCTGTATAGGTTTCTCCGGATTTTGTCACCAGATAATAGCAGGCCGTTTGGTCCGCCTTCTGCCCGATTCCATAGTAATTACTTGCTTCATCCTTATAAACTGTCAGCTGCGGGATCGTTCCGGAGGCTTCTATAATAACGTTGTTGGTCGTCTCCACCGCTTCTTTGTTCACCCCGGTCTTACGGGCATAATCGGATTTTCCTTCATACGGAGTTTCCAGAGAGCCTTCTCCCTTCTGATATCCATTCACGGTAAGTTCCGGTGTGACATCCGTCTGACCAACTGTGAGGATTGCACTTTCACTGTAATAGTTAATTAAGGAACTGGCACTGGTGTAACTTACGCGAAATACACAACGATATTCTCTATTATGATCGGATGCCTGCACATCCGTCAAAGTGAGCGTACTCTTTGTGGCACCGTCTATGTAACTCCACTCACCGCCCCGCATTCTCTTTTGCCATTTATAATTTGTCGCCTTGTAATCTGCGGCTGTGCTGGAAAAATCCGCTTTAAAAGTGGCAGTTCCTCCGATTTTCGCACTGAAATTCTCCGGAGAAATAATGGAAACCGTGCCCATTCCTTCCGGAAGTGTGGTTACAATCACTTCCTCACTGAAAACCGATTCTCCACTAATCGCAGTTCCCGGTGCATTATAGGCAGTGATTACATATTTATAAGTCGTATCCGGTTTTAAACCGGTAAGATGGTATTCGGTTTCTGTTCCATCCACCGTTCCGATCTGGATATTACTTCCGTCAGAATATACCTGATAAATCCGGTATTCTTCCGCGCTTCTCTGCCCGGCTTCCCAGGTAAGAGTTGCCTCTGTTTCCGTAATATCTTTTGCATCCAGGTTAAGCGGCGGAGATGGCGGTGCTACCACATCCGTAAGAATGTATCCGAGAACCGGCACTGCCGTGTCATTTACCTTCGTTGTCCAGTGGGCAAATTTCCAGTTAAAATCATAACCGTCCACCTGTTTTCCCGTGACCGCTCCACTTTTCGTGATCGAGGTGGTATCGATTGTTGACTGGGACTCTGTATAGGTAGTTCCCGCCCCGCCTCCGGCTTTCACACCAAATACCATGCCGTAGGCAGTAAAGGATGCATTCAGGTCATAAGTAAATGTTTTTTCTGTTTCTGTGATATCAGAAAATTCCTGAGAAACCGTTCCACCTTTTGCATACTGTGTCATTGTGGTGCTGGTTTTCAGATTTTCAAGGCCGGCTGTATTGTGGTGGTAGGAAAACGGATTACCCGGCTCTGCGAGAGTTTCCTCGGAAATCGGTTCCATATGACAGCTTTCGGCCACTTCGTTGTACTCATCGAGAGTAACCATACTGGTAAGAAGCGTGCCCTGCCTTGCTAAAACCATGGTTGCTCCGGTATTTTTTATTTCATAACAATAGCTCTTTACCGGACGGCGATATACAACCACCGCATTTTCCCCGGTATCATTGGAATAATTTAAGGTATATTCTTCTGTGGTACTCTGGGCTGTCTCCCAGGTATATCCCTGCTCCACAGAAGTTTCAAAACCGGCTCCGCAGACAAATCCGGCGCAAAGGTCATCCACTGACCATTCAAATCCTGCCACAATATTTGTGGTCAAACCTTTCGCCTTGGCAGTAGAGCTTCCGCTTCCCTGAGTTTTTCCGTAAGCCGTCTCACTGTTTCCAATGTCTCCTCCGTCAATTTCGGAGAAATACGGCGTCGCTTCTAAAAGAGCAAGAACTTCCGGCTCTGTATAACTTAAAGATACACTTTTGATCCGTGCAATCGTACTGTCGGAATCCACATCTGGTGCACAAAGGGACATATAGGCATCCCCTTTCTTACGCATCGTATAATCCGTTTCGTCTTTGCTCCAGTCATTTCCCTTTTTCTGATAGGTATAAGTATCATAAAAATACTGATTCAGTGCTTTCCGCTTCTGACATGTCGTGAAAACAACCTGTTCCCGTCCTTCTTCATTCCCGTCAAAGTTTGCGGCAACTGCATCCTGCACCAGGCCGTTTGAAATAATGGAATCGCCGATTCCGTCATCATCGTCATTAAAATAATCGGCATGCCATCCATTCACAAGACCGGTTCCCTCCTCATACTGATATACTGTATCGGCAATGAGAACAGAAGCCCTGTTATTCACGCCATCGGCATTAAATACACAGACCGGCATGATACACTGCCTGTCATCTCCCTCATAATGACCACCGCTGGTAAATTCACTGGTGCTCACATATGAAATTTCACTGGAGCTATAGTTTCCTACCGACGTTACTCCCACTTTGGAAACACTGTTACAGAAAGTAATATATCCACCGATTCTACTTGTCAGATCCGTACTGTCATTCCCCTTTTTATCAATCCATCCCGCTGTGAGGATTTCCGGGCAGTCCGGTCCGTCATCTGAGACTACAAGATTTCCCACAGAAGAGCCGGCCCAGCGAAGACGCTTTGCCCCATTGTATCCTCCGGCATATCCGTGTGTGTTCTTTTGAAACGTCTGGTTCCATTTCCAGCCACCATCATTCACATAGTCATAAACAAACATCCGGGACTGCCGGTTGTCCACATCATCCGCAGAACAGTTATTCATGCCGGCGGTCACGATCAGCTCATCAATATTGTCGTTATCCGTATCTTCCGTGGTCATCTGCACTGCCGGTGTATTGTTTTTAACTTTCGAATTGTTGCTGTTGTTTGTCGAAATATTTCCGGTTTCAAGTACATCAAACAGGTTACATACATTTTCCGTTCTGGACAGCTGCATATTATTAATCGAATAGGTCCATAACTGCGGCTGCTCATCCTTTGATTCCATCTGCGGTACATAGACAACGACCGAATCTTTTCCGTCTCCGTCAAAATCTCCGGCAGCCACGGAAATAAAACCGGTACTCTCATAA
>JALFIK010000010.1 GCA_022776205.1 Eubacterium sp. | reverse complement strand
AAATCGTAATTTATTTCCATTTTAACCTCCAATGGTATTTATCACACAGATAAACTTTATTATAGATTAACTTATTTTATTTTTCAAGAAAAAAGTCCTTGCATTTTGTTTTTAACTGTGATATATTAAGACAGTCGCAAGAGACAAGGTCGATTGGTCAAGCGGTTAAGACGTCGCCCTCTCACGGCGAAAACAGGGGTTCGATTCCCCTATCGACTATTTTAAAAGGTCTGTCCATAGGGATGGATCTTTTTTTGTATGCATTTACATGGAGAACTTTTTTATAAAAAATCTTCGGATCTTTCTCTGAATAAAAAAGCAGGACCGGATAATCCGGTCCCTTCTTAAAGTTCGACTATTGTTTTTATTTCCTGAATTTCATTGATCAGTTCTCTGTATCTCTCTCCCTTTTTTCCCCGGTTGTTTTCCGAAGATGCTTCCCCGCCAGACTCCTCTTCCATCAGATTTTTTAATCCCAGAGCTATTTTCTCTTTTTTCGCAAGTTCCTTTTTCAAATACTCAGATAATACCGGATTTTTTTCTTCCAGTAAATATTTCCCATATGCCGCTTCCATGGGAGTCATCTTTTGTGCATTGCCCTTCGAAGCAGGTAATGCTTTTATAATAACGTAGTATTTCCCATCCTCTTTAAGAAACCACTCTTTTCTAATGGCATATTCATAATCTTCCAGTAAAAGACGTACTTTAAACCACTCGGACTGTGGCTGAAGCACCAGTTCTTTTCCATGCCGGAGAAATTCCGGGCTTTCCTTCAAAATTTGGCAGATCAGATCTCCGCCCATACCGGCGATGATAATGGTATCCGCCTCATCCGTTTGCAGAGATTTCAGGCCATTTCCCAGACGGCACTCTATCTTTTCGGATAATTTTTCCTTTAATATATTTTCCCTGGCCCGCTTTAGAGGGCCTTTGTTTACATCCATGGCAACTCCTCCGGGAGCGAGGTGATTTTTCACAAGATAGATCGGAACATATCCGTGATCGGTTCCCACATCGGCCACCCGGTTTCCCACAGTAACCGCATCTGCCACCGTCTGTAAACGTTTCGATAATTCCATCCTTTTTCTCCTTTGTAATTATATATTAATCCAGAAAATCTTTCAGTTTTCTGCTCCGCGTCGGATGCCTTAGCTTGCGCAGCGCCTTCGCTTCAATCTGACGGATTCGCTCTCTGGTTACATGAAATTCCCTGCCTACTTCCTCAAGAGTATGGGGTTTCCCGTCTTTTAATCCAAATCGAAGAGACAATACTTTCTGCTCTCTTTCTGAAAGGGTATCCATAACTTCTAAAATCTGCTCTTTTAGCAAAGTACGGGCTGCCTCATCCGACGGAACCGGGATATGGCTGTCCTCAATAAAATCTCCCAGATGACTGTCCTCCTCTTCTCCGATTGGTGTCTCGAGAGAAACGGGATCCTGAGAAATTTTATTAATCTCAATAATTCTTTCCACGGGCATTTGAGCAGCACGGGCAACTTCCTCCGGTGCGGGTTCCCTCCCGTATTCCTGCAGAAGCCGAAAGGTAATCCGGTTAACCCTGTTGATCGTCTCAACCATGTGGACCGGAATTCTTATCGTTCTTGCCTGATCGGCAATGGCTCTCGTAATAGACTGGCGAATCCACCAGGTAGCGTAGGTACTGAATTTATAGCCCTTTCGATAATCAAACTTCTCGACAGCCTTAATCAAACCGAGATTTCCCTCCTGGATAAGATCAAGAAACTGCATTCCCCGTCCGGAATAACGCTTGGCAATGCTCACCGTAAGTCGCAGATTTGCTTCAGAAAGCTTTTTCTTTGCCTCTTCATCTCCCCGTTCCATCCGTTTGGCGAGCTCAATCTCCTCTTCCGGACTTAACAGTGGAATTTTTCCGATCTCCTTTAAATACATTCGCACCGGATCCTGCGTCCCGCTGTTTTCCGGCAGAGAGAAGGTTTCTGCTTTTTCTTCCTCTTCGGGAAGGTCTGACTGCGGCACATCGAGCACATCAATCTTATGCTGTTCCAGATAGGAGATCATACGTTCCATCTGTGCCGGTGTCAACGGCGTATCCGCAAATTCCTCTCTGATCTGTGAAAGTTCCAGTACGTTTTTCTGCTTTTTTGCTTGTGTAAGCAGCACATCTAACCGGTTGTCCAAAACACACCCTCCAAATCATTATTCTTCTCCTTATTTTATCCCGTTCTCCGATCGGTTTATACTAAATTTCTGTATTTTATTCTTTTTGGATAAAAGTTCCTGCCAGCGCACAATGTCTTCCGTATGCACCATTTCTTCCTCAATGCTCGCAAGTTTTACCTTGCGGACAATATCGGAAAGAGCTTTATCCTCATCCTCAGGCGAAAGTCCAAATTTCAGGTGTGTATTAAATATAGCCGCGATTTCTTTTTGCTCTTCTCCATCAGCAAAACGACTTACAATCCCTGCCAGATCCAGTTTTTCCCCTCCTTCAAGCTGGGAAAAAAGCATCATCGCCACTGAATGGTACAATGGTTCGAGAAAATCATCCGGTGTGATATGGGGTCGGACATAAGGATACATTTCCGGACGTTCCGCTAAAAAAGTTAGCAGAAGTCTCTGCGGTTCATTTTTTTTCTTTTTCTGACTTTGCTGTCGTTTTTCTTCCGTCTCCGGTATTTTTTTATACTGTTCATTCGCTTTCTCAAACTGATAGCCCATGCCATATCGATTGACCAGGTTCTCCAGATCATCTTTCCGGATCATAAAACGATTTGCCGCAGCAGTAAGATAAGTCTGTCTTTCCAGTGGTTCGGTAATACGGGCAAGATTTTTCGCAACGGCATGAATAAATTCCGTCCGGCTTTCCGGATCCTTCTGATCATACTGCCTGTACAAAATAAGAAGCTCAAACATGCGTCCGGATTCGGCCTTTGCAATTCGTTCCTCATAGCCCCGGGCTCCTTCGGCCTTAATCAGCTCATCCGGGTCTTTATAAGGAATCATGGATAACACTCTCCCTTTAAGACCGTTTTCTCTCAGGATGGGAAGAGCGCGCAATGCTGCTTTTATTCCGGCACCATCGCTGTCAAAGGATAAGATCACTTCGTCGGCATAGCGTTTCAAAAGCATGGCCTGCTGAGGTGTAAACGCCGTCCCCAGGGGTGCGACTGCATTGGTAAACCCGGCCTGATGCAGGGATATTACATCCATATACCCTTCACACAGGATAATTGTGCTGTTTCTGGAGCGTTTCGCATAGTTTAACCCATATAGATTTCTTCCTTTATCAAACAGAATCGTTTCTTTTGAATTTAAATATTTCGGCTCCCCGTCTCCCATCACGCGGCCTCCAAAACCAATTACTCTCTGATTGGGATCCATGATTGGAAACATGACACGATTAAAAAATTTATCATAACTTCCCTTTACAGAATCAATGGTCACAAGAGCAGACTCTTTCATCTGATAATCGGAAAATCCTTTCTTCTTCAGATACCGGTACAGATCATCCCGGTAAATATCTGCAAAACCCAGTCCAAAATGATTAATCATCTCATCCGAGACCCCTCTGTTTTTCAGGTATTCCATTGCATTCTTCCCCCGGGGGCTTTTTAACAGGTAATGAAAATAAACCGCTGCCTGCTTGTTCATTTCTTTCAACGTGGCACGGGCATCTGCATTTTTTCTTTCTTCGGCAGTCTGCTCTCTTTCCGGAAGTTCCACGCCGGCCCGCTTTGCCAGCTCCTGTAATGCCTCCACAAAAGAAAGACGATTGTATTCCATCAGAAACGTAAACACATTCCCACCCTGTCCGCAGCCAAAACAGTAATACATCTGCTTATCCCTGCTCACAGAAAACGACGGCGTCTTCTCATTATGAAAAGGGCACAGTCCCATATAGGTAGAACCTCTTTTTTTTAATGAAACATAAGAGGAAATCACGTCAACTATGTCATTTTTTTCCCTGACCTCATCAATCAGTTCTTCTTCGTATCTCATTTTTCCCCTCTTTCTTCATTTATATGAATAAAACAAAATAATAGAATCAATTTTCCGGATTTAAGACAGCAATCGCATCAAGAGACACCTTCATCAGTTCCCGGACTTCTTCTTCCGTAATCCCCATACGTCCGGCAAGTTCCGATGGTTTCGCCTCTCTCTCGTATTCTTTGGCAAAAGCCGTGGCAATATCATTCAGCTCATTCACCCGGTTTGCCATCTTCACTGCAGAGCGGGTAGAATTGTTATATTCATCAATGGTCTCTTCGATATGTCTGCGGATTATCCGGTCAGAATAGGTTCGAAAATCCTTGTGCATACCCGGCTCGAATTCATTAACAGCTGTCATCAGTCCGATATTTCCTTCCTGAATCAGATCACTCAGCAGCAACCCTTTTCCCTGATATTCCTTCGCAATCTCCACTGCCCTGGATAGATTAGACTCAATCAGAAGATTCCTGGCATTTTCATCGCCGTTCATAAGTTTTCTCACAATAACAGCTTCCTGTTCTCCGGACAGATTGTTCGCCTTTTGTGTCTCCCTCAGATAAATTTCCACCATCTCTGCATCCAGCGGGTCTTCCTTGTTTGGAATTTCCTCATCACCAATCTCCTCACTGAGCTTCCTCACACGATTTGTAATATAAATCTGATGGGACTCAAAATAGTTGCAAATAAAATCCAGCTGTTTTTCCTCCAGTTTCATATCAGCAAAGTATGATGTGATTTCTTCCATGGAAAGCTGATTTCCATTTGTCTGTCCCAGACGTTCCAGTTCCCGGATCGCCTCTAAAAATTCTGTCTGTCCTGCCATTTTTATGCCTCCTGCCCTGCTGTCTTTTCTTCTGCTTTTTCCTGCTTTATATCTGCCGGAAAAACAATAGAAAGCTGCCTTCTCGCTTCATCGAGCACCTTCATTGTCTCTAAAGATAAATCTCTGGCTTTTTCCCATCCAAGACCTGTCTTTACCATTTTTATAAATTCCTGTGTCTCATAATTTAACACATTGTCTGACTGCTCAAAATGAATCGACTGGACAACACCTTTCCGATTAATACGCAGATCTTTCACATTTTCAATCTCCTGAACAAGCATGGACGCATCCTCTCCCTGAATCTGGCTCGGAGTGGCTGCATTCGTCACTTTAGAATACACTGCCTCCCCAATCATATCAGGATACTCGAACAAAATAGTACCGGCGCCATCCACCCCATTTGAAAGCTTGATCCCGGATGCCTTGATTGCCGTCGGCATACCAAACAGACGAATCATACAGGATACGACATAAACACCGATATCCATAAGTGCTCCATTGGAGAGTTCCGGTTTAAAGGCATTTTCAATAATGCCCCGTTTATAATTATCATAACGGGAAGAATACTGACAATACTGGAGCGTTGCTCTCCGGATTTTTCCCAAAGACCCCATGTAAGAAATCATCTTTGCAAAACCAGGGGTATAGATGGAACGCATTCCTTCCATTAAAATCAAATTCTTCTCTTGTGCCATATCAAACATTTCCTTTGCTTCTTTATAATTGGAAGCCAGCGGTTTCTCGCACAGCACATGTTTTCCTGCATCTAAAAGTGTGAGAACCTGATCATGGTGACAACAGTTTGGACTTGCCACGTAAACCGCATCCACTTCTTCACTCTTCGCGAAATCTTCCAGATTATCATAAAGCTTTAACGGTCCCTTTCCCACGGCAAACTCTTTTGCTTTTTCCAAAGTTCTCGAATAAACTGCCGTAAGGGCAAACTCTCTGCCATAGCGGTTTGCCTGCCAGAATTTATCTGCAATTTTTCCTGTGCCTATTATTCCAAATCGAACCATTTTCCCCTTCTCCCTTTCTTCTTTCTTACCACTTTCCCTTTCCGACAGATTTAATATGCCATCCCGACCTGTCGGATCTTCATTCTGCGTTCCTAAAAAATCTCTCAGTTCCGCCACACTGCCAGCCAGATGATCTGCCCCGGCTTTCTCAAGCTCTTCCACTCCTCCATAGCCATAAAGCACACCTACAGATTCCACACCGCAGTTTTTCGCGCCTTCCACATCATGCTTTCTGTCTCCAACCATAATCGCCTCTTCAGGTTTGATCTTACAGGCAGAAAGTACGTACTCAATGACTTCTGTCTTCGTACTTCTCCGCCCGTCAAGTTCACTTCCTCCCACATAGGAAAAATACTCGTCAATACCAAAATGTTTTAAAATCTGTTCTGCAAAAACTGCCGGTTTCGAAGTGGCAAGCAGAAGAGTAAAGCCACGTTCTGACAAATCAGATAGCATTTCCGGGATTCCTTCATAAATCTCATTTTCAAAAATTCCCTTTGGTGCAAAATATTCACGGTAATATTCGACCGCCCTGTCTGCATCTTCTCTGGACATCCCGTAAAATTCCTGAAAGGAATCCACCAGCGGAGGACCGATAAATGGAGTAAGTTCTTTTAAATATCTGACTTCTATCCCAAATTTTGAAAGAGCATATTTTACGGAAGAGGTAATCCCGACCATTGGATCTGTCAATGTTCCGTCAAGATCAAACATAAGATACTGTTTCAATGTCTTCCTCTCTCCTTTCTCTGTTTTTCCCTGCCTCTCATTATAAAAGAAATTCTCCAAAAACACAATATTATTACACTTTGATTGACAATACATGTGTTATAAAATATAATAAAATCGTGTATTTTAGATTATTGATGAAGGAGATGATGTCTTGGACCCCAGTTCCATACAACAGATTATCGTTGTACTATTACTTTTAATTTTATCTGCATTTTTTTCTTCTGCAGAGACGGCTTTAACCACAGTAAATAAGCACCGTATCCGTGCTCTCTCCCAACAGGGTGACAGGAGAGCATCCCGTGTGCTTGCTCTGATAGAGAAACCGGAAAAGATGTTAAGTGCCATACTGATTGGCAATAATATCGTCAATCTTTCCGCCTCTTCCCTGAATACTACCCTTGCTATCCGTCTTGCCCAGCACGCAGGTTTCGGTAAGAACAGCAGCACTTTTATTGGTGTTGCCACAGGTATTCTCACTTTCCTCATCCTTATTTTTGGTGAGATTACTCCAAAGACAATTGCCACGAAAAAAAGTGAAAATATGTCTTTAGCCTATTCCGGCATTATTTATGCCATTACTACTGTGCTGACCCCCATTATTTTTGTCGTAAATTTTTTCAGTGGATTTATCTGCCGCCTGTTTGGTATCAAACCGGGAGACGGACAGACTATGACGGAGATGGAACTTCGGACCATTGTCGATGTAAGCCAGGAAAGTGGTGTAATTGAACAGGAAGAAAAAGAACTGATCAACAACGTATTTGATTTTGGAGATTCCGTAGCCAAAGATATTATGCTGCCCCGTATTGATGTATCCTTCGCTTCTGTCGATATGAGTTACGACGAGCTGGTGGGCATTTTTCTGGAAGAACAGTATTCCCGACTCCCCGTTTACGAAGAAAGTAAGGACAATGTAATTGGTATTTTAAATCTCAAGGATATGTTCTTTTACCGTGAGACACATAAAAATGAGAAATTCGATATATATAAGGTTATGCGGGAACCATTTTTTACTTATGAATATCAAAAAACTTCTACTTTAATGGAAGAAATGCGTAACAATTCCATCAGTTTTGCCATCGTCCTGGATGAATACGGTTCCACAGCGGGATTGATTACTTTAGAAGATCTGATTGAGGAAATTGTGGGAGATATCAAAGACGAATTTGATGCTTCTGAGACTGATGCCATCCGATGTATCGGCACTGACGAATATGAGATTGAAGGAAGCACGAAACTGGATGATTTAAATGACGTTCTTGACACGGAAATCGAATCAGAGGACTATGATTCCATTGGCGGACACATGATCGAGCTTCTCGATCACCTTCCAAAAGAGGGAGAAACAGTCAAAGAAGGCAACTACCTCTATTCTATTAAAAAAATGGACAAAAACCGGGTGGAGATTGTTTATCTTAAAATCGACCGTCAGCTGACCCAAATCGAAACACAGGAATCTGAAACTGTGTAAACATAGCAATCCGGATAACTTCTCGAAGGAATTATCCGGATTTTCTAATAGAGAGAAAGGATAAAAAACTTATGATTACGGACAAACAAAAACAGCGGGATTATGAATACGAAGCGGATTACCAATCCAAGAGCCGCTATACAGCAGAACAATGGACAAATATTTTAAAATCCGGACAGCTTGAGGAGGACACGATTTCCCTGTTAAAAGAAATCTACTCTTCTTTCAATCATGCGGCCACTCTTCTTTCTCTCGCTTTTCACAGGAACGAAACGGAAAGTGAAATCCTTGAAAAAGTTAATCTTGCCGGAAAATTTCTTGGGGAGACAAACAGTCTGAACCCGGAAGTGGACTACGATGGGAATGAATACTGGTGGTTTCTTTTCTTCTGGGGAAAAAATACCAAAGATAATACCCTGGAACTGAAACTTCACCCTGAGCTTGCGGAAGCCATCGGCGGACTTTGGGAAGAGCTTGAAGAAGCCTATTATGCCTTTATGAATGATGTCAACCGCAGTCTGCAAATTCGCTATACGCAGGAAGATGCTGTCTGGATTGCGGCTGCTGTGCTGCTTTATGAGAAATATTATCGAAATCCCGGAATCAGTGCTGATGACATTCTCCTTATGCAGTATGAGGTACAGACCCGCTCTCAGAAAGTTTACGGTCAGGACGTGAATGCAAACACGATCACTCAGATCTGTAACGCCGATGAACGTGGGCACCGTTTTAATTATCTCCGGGATATTTATAAATATTACCGTGTGTCCTATCCAGGGGAATTTGAGGGGGAACGGGAGCGTCCGGATCCGACAGAAGTTGACTACAATGCCTATATATACTCTGTTTTCGGATATATGACCTTAAATGACCTCACCGACTTTATTGACCATGAATACGCACATCTTGTCGATGAATCCTACATTGAATTAAGCAGCGCAAATGGTTTTGTTGCCCTCGCCACCTTTCTTACAAGAAAAGGCGGCAATGATTTTTCTCCCGATGATGCTTCGGAACAATCTGTTTCCATTCGCACACAGGGTGAAGACGGTACAGCACTTTTTCATAAAATCGGTGATGGATTATTACAGGAATATCCAAATTTTGTCTATGCAAAAAAAGGGGACTGGTATCTCCCGGAAACCGGAAAAATCACCGAACAGCTGGAAGATTTATTTTTCATGGAATCCTATTCTTCCAACCATGCCTTTATCAGTATCCGTACCATTACCGACGGAGATGTCATGCATGTCGAAACAGCCCTGAATCTGCCGTGCATCCCGGACGAGGAGGTAATGCTGGACATTCATGATAAATGCAACATGCTTACACTGATGACTGCGGCACCATTCCAGGTCAGTCTCGTTCCGATGGAAAAGGGGGATTTGCTTTCATCCGGAGACAAGATTAAAGCAAGTGTCTTATATCATTATGATACATTTAAAACTTTATCGGAAGAAGATATTCTCGGACTTTTTGGCACATCTCTTGAAATATTTGCTTCCTATTATACGGATATTTGCCAGAATTATTACCCTTCCTCCCAAAAAGAAGAAGATCCTCTGGCCGCTGCCCTGGGATCAAAACTTACCTACCGTCCGGCTGCCGATGTTCCCGGTCCGCAGGTAATCTATAAAGAGGGGGGCATTTCTCCAAAAACTGAATATATTACAAAGACAATCCAGAGTTACGGAACATCTTCCGATACAGACGACATGGAAAGTTCTTCCGACAAAACAGAGACAACTTCCTTTGTAAACAAAGATCTTCTTGAAGAGGAAGAAGATGATATTCCGGTAAAAAAACACAGTAGTTCTCCCGGCAGGATCGTCACAGCCGCATCTTCTTCCGGAAGACATGACAGAATGACCGGCGAAAGTTCCCAAATCGCTTCCATACCGTCTTCTTCACAGGAAAGTGGAAATTCAAAAACAGTAACCTCTTCCATTTCACCGGACAAAATCTGGCCTCCTGTGAAAAAAACAACTGCAGTCAGTCATGATGATCGTAAAGATCAGACTTTTCGACTTTATCCGAAAAATACTCTGATCCGCGGACCGGTAAAATCCGGAAAATTTCATCAGGCGATCTTAACTGCCGTCGGAATTATTGAAGGAAAAGATCCAAATATGATGAAAATTGAACCGGTTCCCGATGTTCTTGAACATTACCGCAATTACGAAGACGAAGGAAGAATCCTTCATATATCTTATCCGGATATCAATGGAGAGGGATATTCCGCTTTTATTGAGCGAAAACGTGGACCTTTCATTGAAAATGGTATTTTCAAGGAGTTTGCCAATCGCTGTGGTGAAGGTCGCTATGTTGTTATGATGGAGGAGACAGATGCAAGCTGGATGCACCTGTTTGGAGAAACCGCTGTTTTACTGCGGGAAAACCGGAGGGAAGGTGCCAGCAGTGAAACCGCCATTACGCTGTCTCTTTCCGGAGAAAAATTCCGCCTTCCCGCAAATCTTTATATTGTCGCTACCTGTGACAGTATTGTGTGTGAGGACACAATTCTGGGGGCAATTGATCATGATTTTTTCATCCGTCCTGTCTGTGCAGATGCAGAGGTTCTGCACGGAATGCGCGTAGAAGGAATTTCTCTCCAACGGCTTATGACAACACTGAACACAAGAATCTCCTATTTCCTCGGAGCAGACTATCAGCTCGGAGAGGGCTTTTTCCTGCAGTCTCCTGACAAAGATTCTTTTATCTCTTTATGCCGCGTTTTCCGGGAACAGATCATTCCACTTCTTGAAAAATGGTTTGACGGAGATATGGAGCGAATCCGTTATGTCCTGGGCGATAATGCAAAAAGAAGGTCTGACACTGTATTTTTCCAGGAAATATCATTTAGAGACGGTCTGTTTAAAGGAAATCTCCCGGATGATTTTGACAAAGGACGTCATATCTATCGTATCAACGAAGAAGCCTTTTATAATCCAAAAAGCTACACCGACATTTATGAAGGATAAAAGCCGCAGTGCAATCGCTTTTTATATAATGGAATAGTACTCGACTTTCCTATTATATAAAAACCAAAGAGTTCCGCCTGAGAAACTCTTGTGCTGACAAATCATACATAAAAAAAAGAAGTTCAAAGAACTTCTTTTTTTATGTATGATTTGATTAAATATTATCAAAAATTAAAACATTCTGCGGATTGCCACGATGGAACGGTATGCCACACCATAAGTAATCTTAATTCCGTCTCTTGGATTACTTGCATGAACAATTGTATTATTTCCCATGTAGATGGCAACATGTCCACTGTAACAAATGATGTCACCGGCTTTCGCATTTCTTAAACCGCCTTTTACCTTCTTACCGCATCTTCTCTGTTCATAAGAAGAATGCGGAAGTGCCTTTCCGAATTTTCTGTAAACACTCATTACAAAGCCGGAGCAATCTGTGCCATTCGTCAGAGAACTTCCACCCCATCTGTATGGATTACCGACAAACTGCACTGCATAATTTGCGACCTGCTGACCCATGTCAACAATTGTAGCCTTTGATGCAGTCGTTCCATTGGAAAGTGTAATATATTTTCCCTTCACATAACCGGTAAGTCCGTTAATCTGCACTTTCACTTTTTTCTTATTAAAAGTAAGAACAGAAACGACGTCCCCTCTATGTAAAACAGCCAGTCGAGGGGATTTTGCACTCTTTCTTACCCTTAAATCCAGATTCACAGAACTCACAGTTCCTGTCATAATTGTAGCAGCCTCAACCTGTCCGGCGCTCTGAGTACCCGCTGCAGGAACCATATTCAAGATAAAAACAGCAGTAAATGCTATAACTAAAAAACGTTTTAATTTTCTTAACATATTCCAAATCTCCATATCTTTTATTGCAAGATTATCTGGCTAATTTATATTATAGACTTGAAATATGTCCCAATTGTGGATTTTGAAATATTTATTAACAAATGTGTAATAACCTAAATAAAAATGACATGTTTTCTTATTAAAATTGTTGCATCTTTTCCACTATTTTTTTAACATCTTTCATTATTTTGCCTGAGAGAGCAGTTTTTCCTTCAGATCATTCTCCAGTTTTGCAAGCTCTTCTTCGGCCTCCCTGCGCTTTTCTCTGCCTTCCTCCTGAATCTGCATGACTTCATCAATCGTGCTGAGTAGATTTTCATTTGTCTGCACAAGGGTTTCCATGTCAACGATGCCTCTCTCATTTTCTTTTGCCGTTTCTACAACCACAGTTTTCAGTTTTTCCGAATTTTTTCTCAGAAGGTCATTCGTCAGATCAGTAACCTGCCGTTGCGCCTTTGCCGCCTCCTTGGAATGTTCCATCCCGAGAGCAATTATCATCTGACTTTTCCACAGTGGAATCGTATTGACAAGAGTAGACTGTATCTTCTCAGACATCGTAATATCTCCAGACTGAACAAGACGAATCTGAGGAGCCATCTGCAGGGAAACCATCCGGGTAAGTTCAAGGTCATGAATTTTTTTCTCAAATCGGTTACAGAGTGCCTCCCTGTCGCTTACCTCCTGAGCGTCTTCCTGTCTGCCCGATTCCTGTGCCTTTCTTTTTAATTCCGGTATGACTTCATTATACTCTTTTTCCAGTTTCTTTTTCCCGGCAAGGATATACATGGTAAGTTCCCTGAAATATACTTTATTTAATTCATAAAGTTGATCAAACATCGCACTGTCTTTCATAAGCTGTACCTGATGACTCTCAAGCCTGTCACAAATTTCATCAATAGATTTTTCCGCTTTTTCATATCGAAGTTTGAGTGACTGCAGTTTCGAAGCTTTTTTCCTAAAAAACCCAAAGACCCCCTTCTCTTCCTCTTCATCAAAGCCTTTCACCTCGCTAACGACACCGGAAAGTAGGTCTCCGATTTCTCCTAGATCACTGGTTCTGACCTTTTCCAGTGCTCCCTCAGAAAAATCAGACATCTTTTTCTGGGCTCCGGCTCCATACTGCAAAACGGACGTGGAATCCTCCAGCTGGATTTTGTCCACAAAATCTTCCACCTGTTTCTTTTCCTTCTCCGTAAGATATTGTTCTTCCTCATAAACCTTTGGTGCCGGCTTTTCCATCTCCT
This sequence comes from Eubacterium sp., assembly GCA_022776205.1. GTDB lineage: Bacteria > Bacillota > Clostridia > Lachnospirales > Lachnospiraceae > Anaerobutyricum. The sequence goes on along the minus strand of JALFIK010000010.1, from coordinate 8,178 downwards.
TTAATTCTGTCACAGGCTCCGGCTCCACATCAAACGTCAGTGACGGACCTTCCTTTAACAATTCCTCAATATTCATTCTGATCCTCCTTTTTCTCAAAACAGAGCGTTCTCTTTATCTGCTTTCATCCCGTCTTCCGTCAGCCCATCCTGTTTAAGCATCACTTTCAGAACACTGATATCTGAAGAAATATCCAGTGCCACATTCTGATACATCTCATCAAACATCTTTTCCATCGCCTGATTCATCGTATCCAAAGACTCTTCAATCTCTTTCCTTGTTTTTACAATATTATCTCCCTGAATTGGCTGGCTTTCCATATCCGCATAAATCTGTCCCATCTTTATAACAGAAGGAAAATAATACTGAAAAAGCCGATCGGTCTTCTTTATACTTTCCGGATGTTCCGAAGCGCAAACCACAATACGTGCTGTCGTTACTTCCAGTTTTTTTAATTCTTCACTGACATCATAAGAACTGATCTGCCTGCGCAAAGCAGAAATCTGCTCAATAAACATTTCTCCGTCTTTCTTCACCCGGAAAATTTCCTTTTCCTCGGGAGAAGCATGATTCATCTTATCTTCCATCTGTTTCTTTCTTTCTGCTTCCTTCTCCCGATTTCTTTTCGCATCCATGGCTTCCTCATACTGCTTCCGGGATTCTTCCGTAAGCATAAGACATGTCTCACTGATATCCAGGGCAGCTCCGGGTAAAAGTTTCCGGTCCATAAGAAAACGGAGATCTTTTCTCACTTTTTTTGAACGGCTATCGCACGCTTTTGCCAGGTCATCTATCATAATATAGGATTTGCCCTTCCAGTATTCTGCATATTCTTTTATTCTCCTGGCTCTTTTTTTCTCTGTAAACCCTTTTCCAAACAAAAAAACACTTGCCAGTGCCAGCAACATAAAGATTCCGGAAGGAACAATGGCAATTTTCGAAATAAGCGCACCGGCAAGACACCCGGCAAAGGATCCGCCAAAAGCAATAAATCCTAAAATTCCCAGGCCCATCTTAAAAGGTCCGCTATAAAGACCGGGATTTTTTTTCAATGTCCCGGGTACCTTTTTCCCCCGCATTATTTCGAGATGGTCATACCCCGTTTTTTTTCTGTCTGTTTTTTCTTCACTTTTCATTATTTTACTCCAGTATTTTATTTTTATTATATTACTATATCATAAATGCACCATTTTTTATAGCAAAGAACGAGATTTCAAAGTTATTTTTCTCTGAGTCAGTGAATAAGATAATAAAAAAACGGGGTGATCATTTTGGCTATTCAAATTTATATTGACCAGGGACATAATCCGGAAGGCATTAATGCCGGTGCGGAAGGATTTGGAGTAAGAGAGCAGGACATTACTTATCAGGTTGGAAAATATCTTTTTGATATTCTTTCAGAAGATTACCGTTTCGATGCAAAACTTTCCCGACCTACCAGGCAGACCACATTAGGTTACAGTAACACAAGCAGTCTCAGGGAAAGAGTAAATCAGGCAAATAGCTGGCCGGCAGACTATTTCATCAGTATCCATACAAATGCCAGTGAAAATCCGGACATCAACGGTACAGAAGCCTATGTGTCTTCCATCTACTCCGTCGCATGGTATCTCGCCCAGAATATTGTGTCGGAAATCGTCCGCCGAACCAGCACAAAGTATAATGGTGTTTTTACCAATCCGTCCCTCTACGTTCTGAAGAACACAACTATGCCTGCCGTTCTGGTAGAACTTGCCTATATTACAAATTATGAGGACAATCAGAGAATGCTGGACGAACCTTACCAGTTTGCCTACGGAATTTATGTAGGCATTCTCAACTATCTGAATCTTCCGCAGATTTTGTAAAACAGGAAAGTTTTCAGACTTTCCTATTGCATAAAAATGTCGCAGTCACGGCAATTGACCTGGACTGCGACATTTTTTTGCGGAACTTGCTCCGCTTTTTATGATAAGGTCAGATAAATTATCAAACGAATAACATCTGATTACATCAGAGACTGATATAAAGCTTTGATATCTTCCTTGGAAGCATCCTTCGGGTTACCCGGTGCACATGCATCGTTGAATGCAGATTCAACAAGGAAGTCGAGATCTTCTTCTTTTACGATATCTTTCAGATCCTGAGGAATCTTAACGTCTTTAGAAAGCTGTGCAACAGCATCTACTGCAGCTTTTCTATATTCTTCCTGTGTCATATCTTCCACACCTTCAACACCCATAGCGATCGCGATATCTTTATATTTTGTTCCGGTAGCATCTGCATTGTAAGCCATTACAGTCGGAAGAAGAATTGCATTTGCAACACCGTGTGGTGTATCATATACAGCACCTAATGCATGTGCCATAGAATGAACAATACCAAGTCCTACGTTGGAGAATCCCATACCGGCAATGTACTGTCCAAGTGCCATGTCTTCTCTTCCCTTCGGATCATTTTCACATGCTGCACGAAGGCTTCTCGAAATAATTTCGATAGCTTTCAGATGGAACATATCTGTCATTTCCCATGCACCTTTTGTAATAAATCCTTCAATGGCATGTGTCAGTGCATCCATACCGGTAGCTGCTGTAAGGCCATAAGGCATGCTGCTCATCATATCCGGATCAACAATCGCTACAATCGGAATATCTTTCGGATCCACACAGACAAATTTACGTTTCTTCTCATCATCTTTGATAACGTAGTTAATCGTAACCTCTGCAGCAGTTCCTGCTGTTGTCGGTACAGCAATGATCGGTACAGTAGGATTGACCGTCGGTGCAACACCTTCAAGACTTCTTACATCTGCAAAATCAGGGTTATTGATGATCACACCAATTGCCTTGGCAGTATCCATGGAAGAACCACCACCGATTGCGATAAAGTAATCTGCTCCAGATTCCTTAAATGCAGCAACACCTGTCTGAACATTTTCAATTGTTGGGTTTGGTTTAATATTGGAATAAATCTCATAAGGAAGTTCTGCAGCATCTAACACATCGGTAACTTTCTTTGTAACACCAAATTTAATTAAATCCGGGTCAGAACATACGAAAGCTTTCGTCAGATTATGTGCCTTTACTTCATCCGGAATTGACTGGATTGCTCCTGCACCATGATAGGATGTCTGGTTAAGTGTAATACAATTTGCCATTGTTCGTTCTCCTTTTCTTGTATATATTATTATTTTTGAACTCTTTTGTCATTATAACATTTTCCGACATGAAATGGAAGAAAAATTTATGAATTTTGCCGATAAAAAAGTGTTCTGATATTTTTTTATTAGCGAATTAGACCTTCCGGATTTAGTAGCCCCCATCCCTGCACACTCTTTGGTTTTCCACAGTCTATGGCACTTTCCATCAGGCGGATTTTCACATCCCGATTCGATAGCCAGGGTTGATCGGAAAGCAGAAGAGCGATTGCCCCGGTGACAATCGGGGTGGCCATAGATGTGCCACTTCTTTTCTTATAGCAGTTTCCATGGTTGTCACAGCTTACGATATTTCCTGCCGGGGCAAGAATATCCGGTTTACACACACAGGTCCCCGGGACAGGCCCCCTTCCGGAATAACTGATATCCTCCCGCCTGTCATTGCCCGTATATGCTGCTCCTACCGTGATCACTTTCCGACTAATGCCCGGACTTGTGACCGAGCAGGGTTCCGGGCCCCCGTTTCCTGCAGCCACAACAACGACCATCCCATGATTCCACAGGTCTTCCACTTTTTTTACCAGAATATCTTCCTCCGGATTTTCTGTATTTTTTACAGGCATTCCGACCGAAATATTGACAATCCGAATCCCGTATTCCTGATAATGCTCTAAAATCCATTCAATTCCCCGCAGCATTGTTCCGACTCTGCCGCTCCCATCCTTTTCGAGAACCTTTAAAACCACTAAAGATGCTTCGGGGGCCATCCCCATCGCCGTTTTATCATAATAGGAACCGCCGGACGCAATAATTCCGCACACATGGGTACCATGCCCATTATCATCATACATACGGTTTCCTTTTTTTACGAAATCCTCAAAATATAGAATTCTTTTTTCCGGCAAATAAAAATCCCGATGGGGATAAATTCCTGTATCTAAAACAGCCGCCGTAATACCTTTTCCGGTAATACCGCGGCTGTAAATCTTTCTTAATGGAAATAGATTTCCCACATTATTTTTTTCCATCACAGCCATTTCCTTTTTTATCAGTATATGATAGAAAAGGAAAATGGATTATTTCTTTCTCACTCTATCCATGGATTACTATTCCGAAGCTCCGGTGTTTTAATCCTTTTTAATACTTCCGGCCCCTGGATGAGCAGAAATGGTTCCGATGAAGAAGTCAGCCCCTGATTTTTCAGCTCTTTCAAACAAAGAGCGCAGATTTCTTCAATAATCCATTCCATCTCTTTTGCATCGTTTTCAAGATTTAACACCGAAAGACGATTCATTTTTTCATAAATCTTCTCTCCCAGCACCGGAAGCCCCAAAAGTCCCCGGTGCACCCATTTATAATACGGGCGGTACGAGTGATTAAGAAGATAAACAAGTGACATTGTCACAGACATAAATTCACTTAAAGCAAGATGGGACGCCACATATTCTCCTCGTTTGTTACAACGCGGAAAATTATACTGTCCACTTTGCGCCATCTTCATCAGGCGGGCAGCAATTTTTTTCAGGCGAACATCTTCCGGATATCCTTTCTTTAATTCATCTCGAATGGATGTAAATTTCCCTAGGTTATCCAGGAAAACCTCCCCGTTTGTCACCGTAGAAAGAGCATTCTCCGGAATCTGCCTCCAGTGATTTAGATTCTTTGGAACTCCCTCACATGCAAGAAACTTTCCATAAAAATCCTCAATAGTAAACAGTCCGACTCTGCCTTCTCCATACTGACTTTCTGTTCTTGCCTCAAAACCATGAAACGTTACCGGTAAAGACCGCAGCCGGTTTGCAAGTCTTTCTCCGTATACAGGCATGTCCTCTGCCGGAATAAAAATCTGAAAAGACGGGCCAAAATCATGATCTCTTGAGATCTCATCATCGAATCCATAGCATTCCGATCCTTCTCCGATCAGACCGGCTGCCATACGGGGAAGGAATCTGGAAAACTCCCTCTCAAGAAGAGGCATTCCTATTTCATGAAAATAAGCCCGGCAAAGATCCATTCCTTTCACAAACACATCTCCATGATTTTCGAAAGAACACTGTACGGTCACCGGATGCGAAGATTTTCTCCTCATTTTTCGTATCCATTCAAGATTTTTTGCTCCGATTTTGTATGCTTCACTGTCTTTCCCCAGATGTACTCTCGCAATCTCCACACTTTCCTCCATGAGTTTCTCCGCCATCTCATACTGTTCTTTCTCACAATAAAGACTACTTAAAGAATTCAGTGCTGCCGCATAAAGTACTGTTCCCTCATACTTCATTTCTTTATAAATCCGGATTTCCTCATTTAGTGTATCCTCCGCTTTATCTACATTTCCTTCCTTTTTGTAGATATCTACCAGATTATGCAGAGTGATTGCGTAAGGAATCATATATTCTTCTTTCCCGTCCAAAATGGAAAGGCTCTTCTGCAGGCATTCTTTTGCCTTTTCATACTTCCCCTCTTCGAAATACAAAAGTCCCAGGTTATTCATTGTTCCTGCATAAATAAAATGTTCTTCTCCGATTGTTCGCTTATATATATCAAGCGCTTTTTGAAAAATTTCCTCACTTTCCTCCCATATTTTCATCATGCGCAGCAAATTCGCAAGATTAACCAGAGAGGTAGCATAATCCGGATGCCCCATTCCCCGAACAACACGGGCACAGGCTACCGCACAGCGCAATATTTCTTCCGCCTTCTCATATAGACCCAGATTGCGCAAGTGGCCACCATAATTGTTGTAAATTTCCAACGTTTTCAGGTGATATTCCCCATAGATTTCTCTGCTTAACTGAAGTGCTTCTTCATAAAGAGGAACCATTTCCAGATTCTCTTCCGCATCTTCCATCTGCATCAATTTTTCTAAAATTTCTTCCAGATGTTCTTTTTTCATAAATTTTAATTCATACGAACAAACTGCTGCTGTCCCATTCCACAGACCGGACAGTGTGACAGTGTCGTAAAAGGCTTACCTTCCTTTGCCTCATCATAGATATATCCACAGGCACGACAATAATAAATTCCATCAAGCTGATGGTCTTCCACATTGGTGTTTCCACCTGTCTTCTCCAGCTCATTCACTGCTTCCTGAATATGCATTTTGTGCATCTGTTCCAAAATAGATCCCATATCAATACCTCCTCTATTCCTTTATTTTTCATTATGAAAACTAATTTCACAACCAAGGGCTTTTGCAAATTCTCTTAAAATCGCCGTATTTCCCGGCCATGCCGGAGAAGTAATCAGGTTCCCATCCGTAACCGCTTCCTCTGCCGGCACCTCAATATAATTTCCTCCGGCGAGTTTCACATCAGATGAAAGAGCCGGATAACAAGTCAGTTTTCGTCCGCAGACTACTTTTGCTGCAGTGAGCACCTGGGCCGCATGACAAATCGCTGCAACAGGCTTTCCACTTTTCATAAAGCATTTTACAAGCGTAATCACCTTACTGTTCATACGGATATATTCCGGAGAGCGTCCGCCTGTGATAAACAGCCCATCATAATCATCAAATTCCACTTCATCAAATGTTTTTGTAAGACGGAAAAGATGTCCCGGCTTTTCTGTATATGTCTGATCTCCCTCAAAATCGTGAATCGCTGTTTTAATAAAGTCCCCTGCATTTTTTCCAGGGCAGACTGCATCCACCTCAAATCCGAGCATTGATAATGCCTGAAAAGGAACCATTGTCTCATAATCTTCTGTAAAATCCCCGGACAGTAATAAAACCTTCTTCATTTTCCACTCCTCTCTTATGGCATATTTGACAGAGCTTTTTCTGCCTCATCCAGAGAAGCGTATCCATAGGCCTGTACCATTTTCTCCATTGCAATTTTATAGCGATTGCAGTCTGGATTCTTTTCAATGGAAAGAAGGAATAACGCCAGCGTCCTCTCCGAATAAGTGTAAAGCTCACATTTTAGATAGTTACGGAAACTGGCAGTACCATCCGATCCAATTCCTTCTGCAGGCCGCCCGTGCTTTCTCACATTCGGATGAGTCTTTTCCATCTCCTGTTCCCATTTCATAAAACAGGATGTGATCTTTTCCGCTATCAGTTCTTTCTTTTCCGAAACTTCCGGTAACAATGAACGGATGGACAGAAAATATACCGGATCCGTTTCTTCCATCATAAAGGCATATTTCTCCATCACAAGATTTCTTTCCTGTTTTTCTGCCTCTAAAAGATCTGCATAATAACTTTTCAGAACCGAAAGATCCCAGCTTTCAAACTGACTGATCCTCATGATAAAGAAAGTTTTCCAGTCATCCTGACAGGAAGCCCGTCCATCAATTCCTTTCACTTTCTGGAACATATCCCACTCTTTTGCAACGATATTTTTTTCTAATTCTGCCCGTTCCATAAACTCCTCCTCCCATACTTTTTCTGGCAAATTATATTTATTATTTTAGCATTATTCCAACATATTTTATGGGAGTATTACGAACGATATGTGGAAAAATGTTACCTGTTTCATAGTGGTCTCCCGATTCTGTTCGTAAATTCCCATAATCTTTTCTGCTTCTTCCCCTTGTTTTTTTGAAAAAATGTTAAAATTAAATCATCAAGAATCCACAACACGTTATAAGGGAGGGAAATTTTCATATGCGTATTGGAATTTATAATCATCAGCATCAAAGGGGTGGATGTCCGGGCTGCTCCCAGAACTATGTCCGTGGTATGATTGCAGATGCCATGAAATGTAAAAACCGTGCGATTGGGATTTATGGAGAGGACTGTGAATTTTTTAATTATACTGATTTGGGGGACTATCCATCTGACAATTTAAACCGGCCAGGCTTCAAAAGAATGATGAACGATATTGCATCCGGAAAACTGGATGTTATCGCAGTCATCACTCTGGATAAAATATCCACAAACATTGATTTATTATTGGAGACCTACAAGACCATCCGTAGCTATAACCTTAAGTTCATTACGGCAAATGAGGGAGAAAAAGCAATGGAAATATTAGATAAGGCGTTGGTGAAATGGGGAAAAAAACAGAAATAGAGAAGTTTAAAGTTGCTTTTATTTTTATTA
>JALFIK010000209.1 GCA_022776205.1 Eubacterium sp. | reverse complement strand
CAATAAGACAAAAGGAGACTACTCCTATGCGATATTTGATGTGGATTCCGTCATTGATGAGGAGACGGTAAGACATATTGCCCAGATTGATGGTGTGTTAAAAGTCAGAATTGTAAAATAATAAAATGACAGACAGAAAGGTATCAGTAAAATGAATCAGAAATTAAAAGTAGGTATTCTTGGAGGAACCGGAATGGTTGGTCAGAGATTTATTTCTCTTCTGGAAAATCATCCATGGTTTGAGGTAACAGCAATTGCTGCGAGTCCCCGTTCTGCAGGTAAGACATATGAGGAAGCCGTCGGTGCAAGATGGAAGATGAAAAAAGCCATGCCGGAAGCCGTAAAAAAAATCATTGTTCAGAATGTCAATGAGGTGGAGAGAGTTGCCTCCGAAGTTGATTTTGTGTTCAGTGCAGTAGACATGTCCAAAGAAGAAATCCGTGCGATTGAGGACGCATATGCAAAGACGGAAACACCGGTTGTTTCAAATAACAGTGCTCACAGATGGACACCGGATGTTCCGATGGTTGTCCCGGAAATAAATCCGGAACATTTTGAAGTAATCGAGGCACAGAGAAAACGTCTTGGGACGAAAAAAGGTTTTGTTGCCGTAAAACCAAACTGCTCAATTCAGAGCTATGCGCCGGCAATTTATGCATTAAAGGAATTTGGGCCAAAGGAAGTCGTTGCTACGACCTATCAGGCAATTTCCGGAGCAGGCAAAACATTTAAGGACTGGCCGGAAATGGTGGAAAACATCATTCCATACATTGGCGGGGAGGAAGAAAAATCTGAGCAGGAGCCACTGAGGCTTTTTGGAAAAGTTGTGGATGGAAAAATTGAGAAAGCGACTTCTCCTCTTATTACGACACAGTGTGTGCGTGTTCCAGTACTAGATGGCCATACGGCAGCAGTCTTTATCAATTTTGAGAAAAAACCGACAAAAGAAGAAATCATTGACCGCTGGGAGAACTTTAAGGGACTTCCTCAGGAATTAAAACTGCCAAGTGCTCCGAAACAGTTTATCCGCTATATGGAAGAAGACAATCGTCCGCAGGTCCAGCTGGATGTGGATTTTGAAAACGGAATGGGAATCTCCATGGGACGATTAAGACAAGACAGTCTGTTTGATTATAAATTTGTGGGACTATCCCACAATACGGTTCGCGGTGCAGCCGGTGGAGCGATTCTTTGTGCGGAACTTCTTACTGCCCAGGGTTACATTACTGCAAAATAGTTTGACAGACAGGGGTATAAAATGTTATTGGAAATTACTTCATTTAAAGAACTTGGTCATTCCATTGCCTATGAGTATCTGGGTAAAACCGGTGTAAAGCTTGCCGATTTTGCCGGAAGTCTGATCGGAGCTTTTCTCATACTTCTGATCGGACTTAAAGTTGCAAAATATATTGTGAACTTATCTAAGCGTATTATGGACCGTACCAGTATTGATCCTACTCTCGAGACTTTTCTGATTTCTTTTATTAGAATTGGATCAAAGATCCTTGTGATTTTTATGGCCGTGACAAAACTTGGTGTGGCAGAGTCATCGATTGTCGCGCTGCTCGGTTCAGCAGGACTTGCCCTCGGACTTTCTCTTCAGGGATCTCTTGCTAATATTGCCGGCGGAGTGATTCTCCTGCTTTTAAAGCCTTTCAAAGTCGGAGATTACATTTTGGAGGAAAGCTCCGGAAAAGAAGGAACAGTGCAGGCTATCGGAATTATGTATACGAAACTGGTCACTGTTGACAATAAAGCAATTATGATTCCAAACGGGAATCTTTCCAATTCCAGTATTACGAATATTACTTTTCAGGAAAAGAGAAGTGTGAATATTAAAATTGGTGTGGAATACAAAGAGAATATTAAACGTGTCCGCGAGGCTCTCATGGAGGTAATCGGCGAAGAGCCGGATCGTCTTGCTGAAGAACCGGTAAAGATTTTTGTCAGTGAATTTAAGGATAGTTGTATTGAGATGGAGCTTCGATACTGGGTTAAGACAGAAAACTACTGGGAATCCAGATGGAGAGTTCTTGAAAAAATCAAGGAAAAATTTGATGAAGAGCATATTGCGATTCCTTTTAACCAGCTTGAGGTTAATGTGATCGCAATGCCGGATAAATAAAAATATCCCCGGCATACAGTTGTCGGTCAGTATTCTGACAACGTGCCGGGGATGTTTTTTGCTCTTATTTACTATGTTCGCTGATCCACTGATCGTTAATGGCAATGACTTTTTCCATTGCTTCCGGTCCCGGAGCACCGATGGTGTTTCTCTTCTCCACGCAGGTATGGACATCGATGGCTTCATAAATATCTTCTTCAAATACCGGACTGATTGCCTTATATTCTTCAAGAGTCATATCGTCTAAAGCAATTCCCTTATCGATACAGTATAATACAAGGCGACCGACAATACCGTGGGCATCACGGAATGGAACGCCATGATTTACCAGATAATCTGCGGCATCTGTAGCGTTAGTAAATCCGTGTTTCGCACTTTGTTCCATAATATCTTTATGGAATGTGATTGTATTTAACATACCGTTAAATAAAGCAAGACAGCCCTTTACCGTATCATAAGCATCAAAAGTAAGTTCCTTGTCTTCCTGCATATCTTTATTATAGGCAAGAGGAATTCCCTTCATAGTGGTAAGCATGGAAGTGAGGGCACCGTAAACCCGTCCGGTCTTTCCACGGATCAGTTCGGCAATATCCGGATTTTTTTTCTGCGGCATAATGCTGCTGCCGGTACTGTAGGCATCATCAATTTCAATAAAACGGTATTCATTGGAATTCCACAGAATGATTTCCTCGCAGAAACGGCTCAGGTGCATCATGATCGTGGAGAGTGCACTTAAAAGTTCAATGATGTAGTCACGGTCAGAAACGGAATCCATGCTATTGAGGGTCGGACCGTAAAATCCGAGAAGTTCGGCAGTCATATCCCGATCGAGAGGATATGTTGTACCGGCAAGGGCTCCCGATCCGAGAGGACAGTAATTCATACGCTCATAAATGTCACTGAGACGTCCGTAATCCCTTTTAAACATCTCCATGTAAGCACCAATATGATGAGCCAGAGTAAGCGGCTGTGCTTTCTGCAGGTGTGTAAATCCCGGCATAACAGTATGAATATTCTCTTTCATCAGTCTATGACAGGTTTTGATCAGATCAAGGACAAGATCCCGGATTGCAAGAAGCTCCTGCCTTGTGTAAAGCTTCATATCCAGGGCAACCTGGTCGTTCCGGCTGCGTCCGGTATGAAGTTTCTTTCCTACATCCCCAATCCGCTTTGTAAGAACCGACTCCACAAAACTGTGGATGTCCTCATACTCTTCTGTAATTTGCAAAGAGCCATTCTCCACATCGCGAAGAATTCCTTCGATTCCTTCGATAATCTGATCTCTTTCTTCTTCGGTAAGGATACCAACGGAGGCAAGCATCTTAACATGAGCAATACTTCCTTCCATATCCTGTTTGTAAAATTTCTTATCAAAATTGATGGACGCATTAAAATTATAGACAAGCT
>JALFIK010000205.1 GCA_022776205.1 Eubacterium sp. | reverse complement strand
TCCCATCCAAGACATGGATCTGTGATGGATTTTCCATAACACCCGCCTCCGACCGGCTGATTTCCATCTTCAATATAGCTTTCAATCATTAAACCTTTGACAAGGGAACGAATATCTTTGGACAACCGGCAGCTATGCATGACTTCCTTCGCAATTCTGATCTGCTCGAGATAATGTTTTCCGGAATTTGCATGATTGGTATCAATAATAACTCCCGGATTTTTCAGTCCCCTTTCCCGGTACAGATCAGAAAGCTGAATCAGATCTTCATAATGATAATTCGCATAAGTCTGACCGTGCTTATCCACATATCCCCGTAAAATGGCATGGGCATATGGATTGCCCAGGGACTGTACTTCCCATCCACGGTATAAAAATACATGCTGACCCTGAGCAGCTGTAATCGAATTCATCATAACGGAAAGATCTCCTCCGGTAGGATTCTTCATTCCTACCGGAATTCCCACACCACTGGCTGTCAGACGATGCTGCTGATCTTCCACAGAACGGGCCCCGATTGCCACATAAGAAAGCAAATCTGAAACATAACGATGATTCTCCGGATAAAGCATCTCATCGGCACAGGTAAGCCCACTTTCGAGAATTGCTCTCTGATGCAGTTCCCTTACAGCAATGATTCCCTGCAGCATATCCGGCTTCTTCTCAGGATCCGGCTGGTGCACCAGACCTTTATATCCACCGCCTGTCGTTCTCGGTTTATTCGTATAAATGCGGGGAACGATCATGATTTTATCCTTAACCTTCTCCTGCACTTTTGAAAGGCGGGTTATATAATCAAGAACAGAGTCTTCATTATCCGCAGAACACGGACCGATAATCAGCAACAATTTATCAGACTTTCCCTCGAAAATTTTCCGGATTTCCGGATCTCTTTCCTGCTTGATCTTCACAATTCTTTCGTCAGCAGGAAACTCTTCTTTTAATTCCTTCGGTACGGGAAGTTTCCTGAAAAAATTCATCTGCATATCCATAATATTATATCTCCTTTGTTTTACCTGAAATTCTTCAATCTTTTCCTATCTTAACATAAAAGACTTTTTTCTACAATGCTTTTTAGCTTTAAAGTAATAAAAAAATATTTTTTTACTTTTCCATAAACCTGTTTTATAATAAATCGAAAGGTTTATTATTATAGAACAACGGGAGGAATTATTTTGGATTCTGTAAAAGAAACATTAGAAAAAGCATATTCCATTATTAAAAATCAGGGACAAAACATTACTCCGGAAACGGCCTGTATACAATGTATGTTTCTCTCACCATCCTGCATTCAGGCCATGAAAAATGACGAACTTTATCTTATGTTTATTAAAAGTCTTATGGACGAACGCTTTAACATATCCTTTCCGGAAGAACCGTCCTCCTATGATCGTTATTATTCAGACTGCATTTTCTTAAAAGAACAAATGGAACAAAACGGCTCTTTTCAGGAAGAAATCTGGATTTCCTACACAGTCAGACTTCTGGAAGCATTAAAGACCCCATATTACTCTGACTATTCTTTCGTTCTTATGAAACTGGAATCCTGTTTCTCAGACCGAAATATTTTTGAAGAAACATTAAACAATTTTTATTATTTAATTATTAAGTCTTCAGAAAGTAAAAGAAAAATTATAAATATGATTGCAGATCATGCCTCTGTCTACAAAAAATATCCTTCTGTTACTGAACCGGTTCTTTCCGATATTCTCACTAACACTTTGTCTCTTTTTGGAGAGGAAAAAGAATATTGGCTTTCTGCTCTTGCATCCGGATTATATAAAAAATCTCTGAACACATCCTCCACGATTCATACAGAGGAACTCCTACAGATATTCTGGAAAAAAGAGGAGGAATTTCTAAAAGATTATACCGGCAATTTTTCCTCCTCTTCTCAGTATTTTTCCGAACGAACCTGCTGGTTTGACCGGGAAATCTCCCCGTTTCCCTATCCATTTTCCCAAAGCCATTCTATTAGACCAAATACGGAAATCAACAGCGAATTTTTAAATACTTATGCCTACAATATGACGTCAAAAATTTACCGTACCAATCCTGCCATCGGAAGAGAGGCAGAAATTAGTGATCTGGAGCTTATATTAATCTCACCGAAAAAATCTCCCATTCTGATTGGAGATGCCGGTGTCGGAAAAACTTCTGTCGTGGAAGGACTTTCCTTTCTCCTCCAACAGGGAAACGTTCCGGATTTATTAAAAAACAAAAAAATATGTAAACTGACTACTACCTCTTTACTAAGTGGAACAAAATATGTTGGAGAAATGGAAGAAAGAATAAAAAAACTGACAGAAGAATTACAGAAAAATCCGGATATTATATTATTTATTGATGAAATACATACTATAGTGGGTGCAGGTTCCACCGAAAGTTCTCACAATGATATTTCAAATATGTTAAAACCTTATATTGACAGAGGAGATATTAAAATAATCGGTGCAACCACGAAAAAAGAATATGAACATTTCATTCTTCCTGACCGTGCTCTGGCCAGACGTTTTTATCCAATCACGATTGCAGAACCTGACGAAGCGATGACCCTTTCCATCCTGACCGGAAGTATTCCTTCCATAGAATATCAAACGGGAGTGAAGAATCCTTTTTCAAAAGAACAGACAGAAAAAATTTTAAAACAGCTCCTGTCCACCTGTTCCTTAAACAATCAGACGGAAAATCAGATAACCAGAATGCCGGAACTTCCTCTCACTATTTTAGAGATGGCATTTTCCTATGCTGCCTTACAAAAAAAATCAGCCTTATCCTGCCAGGACATCGAAACAGCTGTCCTTCACAGTAACCGGCTGCAAAAAGAAACGAGGGAAAACTTCCACTGTATTCTATAACTAGTATGGAATTTATAAAGAAATTCATATAAAATAGAAAGAAATCAAGAATCAGAATCATCAACATTTAATTCTTTCTCATAAAACATCCAGGGACTCACGTTGAGGAAATCACAGATTTCCAGATAAGACTGCGCAGATAGTGAGCCCTGAACATTATCGAAAAAGGATCTGGATAATCCGGTAGAAATATAAAAATCTTCCTCCGATATATTATTCTGATCTATGTAATCTGCAATTTTCTGTAAATTAATCATCAGACAATGTCCTCACCAAAGATTATTGTCACTATTTTGCATTCAATATTATATCACTTGTATTCTCTTTAAACAAGAAAATTTTAAATATTTTTATCGTTATATGAGAATTTAAAAGCGGAGGTATTCATGAAAAATAATAATATTGCACGAGTTTTAAAATATTATAGAAAACTAAATAACCTGTCAATAAAAGATATTGTTTGTCTTTTGGAGAAACACGATTATCACGTTGCAGAAAAAACAATTTACGGATGGGAAAGTGGAAATACCCAGCCCAGTGCAGATATTCTTATGTTTTTATGTGAATTTTATAAAATTCACGATGTACTGGCTGCTTTCGGATATCGAAATCCAAGAGAAGAAGTTAGTGTATTGCCTCTGTCCATTGAAGAAATCAGTCTGATTCAGTCCTTCCGGGAGCATGATTCTATGAAACCGGCTGTAAAAAAACTACTGGATCTTCCCGAAAAAGAAGAAATCAGTCTGGATTGACAAAAAATTTTCTTCATTGAGTTTCCGAATCATGACAGTAAATTTAATAACATATTATCAATGAAATAATACGGACAGACGACTTACATCATCTGCCCGTATTCTATTCACATTTACCAGTGAACAACCACCGGATAAGTTGACTCAATATTTTCATAAATTTTTGCTACTGCACTCTTTGGAGTATTGACACAGCCATGGGATCCATCATAAGTAAAAATACTTCCACCATAGCTCGACCTCCAGGACGAATCGTGAATTCCCACTCCTTTTTGCATAAATGGCAGCCAGTAAGATACCGGAGATGCATAACCCTGACCCGTCAAAGTATAATCCGTTGTCTTATATAAAATATAATAGACTCCTGTCGGCGTACCTCTTCCCTGGCTGATATCACCGGTAACCACATCAGTAGAAACAAGTGTTTTTCCATTCTTATAAAACCACATATGCTGCCCGCCGAGGTCTACCTCCACATAAGTGTCTCCAATATCAAATTTTTTGCGACTTTTTGCAACATGTTCATAAATTGGCTCTCTCTTTTTGACTGCCCCCTTTTTTATGAGACGAATCAGTTTTCTGGTCTCCTTTTCCTGGTCAATCTTCCATCCATAAGTTCCACCTTCTACATTTACCTCATTTCCGCAAATTGAAGTAAAATGTCTTTTTATTCCGACAGTATCATACTTTTTTGCCAGACGGGCAACATATTTTTCTACTTTCTTTTTATTAAATTCCACGCTATGTACTTTCGATTCATAAAGCCATTTATGAATCTTCTTTCCTGTTAACTCTTCCGTTCTGTCATCAAAATCATAAGTTATGTCTGTCTTCACATAATCATTTAACGTTTTATTCGCTTGAATGACTTCTTTAGAATTTTCTTTATATAAAGGATTATAATAACAATCTTCTTTTTCGATATCAATCAATTTCTGAAGACCTAAAACAGCACTTTTCAAAACAGGTTGGAATTTATCTTTTTTCACTGTATTTCCGTAAACCTCTTTTACAATATGATAAGAATTTGTTTCCTCATCATAAGAAGAATAGGCATCCACCGGTGAAATCACCTTATTTTCATCAAAAGCACTCAGGGAATTATAGACCTCGTTGAACTTTTTATCATTCATCGTAATCGTAATGCCATTTTCATAATTATACGGACAAAACAGAGCTGTGATCCATGCATAGCCTTTCTGCTCTTTTTTTATCTTCTCAAGTTTTCCGTCATCAACAAATTCCAGATCAATCTGAGAAGATTCTATTGTTTCCTTTTTTCCCTGTCTTTCTTTTATAATCACTTTATAATTCTTCACATCCTCTTTAATCAGTTCCTTTGTTTTTGAAACACTGCGAAATCCACAGGAATATCCGTCTACCGTCGTTCCCATAAAATAATGATATTGAAAAAACACAGAAAATATTGCGTATAAAACAATCAACCCCAGGATAGTAAATCCTGCTTTCTTTTTCGTACTCATTTTCAATCCTCCCTGAATTATTGATAATTAACTTCTAATATTTTTTTCAATCTTATCTTTCCTCCCTAATTTTCATAGTATAGTGCATTTTTTTTTCAGATACAACCCCAAATATTATATTTGTATACATTTTGACGTTTCATTGACTTTATGATATACTGTGAAATAGAAATGTGTTCAGTATTGGGCGAATGGGGGAAGGAACATGAGAGACACAATTAAAAGGATAATGAATTCCTATATGCAGTATTTTAAACTGACAGACCTGAATCTTCAGGTTGTTCTTACAGATGATATGTATACCTGTCAGAAAAAATATGGATTTAACCGGGAAGATCCGTCCAGCCTTGATGAAGCAACAGCCAGGAAAAACTGGAAACATGTTGCAGCATGTATGAAGTATCCAAAGAAGATGGATGAACCTTTCACTTTGATTTTTAAAGAACCTTACCTTAAGAAATCGCCTTTATGCGAGATTTACCGTCTCGTTTTTCATGAACTGACCCATATCTGTGACTACAGAGATTATGCCCGCCTGAATCATCTGACTTCCTATCAGGAGTTATTTGACAATCCGGAAACGGTTCTTTTCCAGCACTGGTCTGAATATCATGCAGAGCGTCGTGGTTATGCCGCGTGGCTGAAGCATCGTTACGGTATCCGGCTGAAATATGACCCGACAGACAGCAAGATCGATATTCTTCATAAAGAAACGATGAGTAATATCCAGTATTATGGAGAGCATTACACAAATACAGCAGAATATGGTTCTACAAGACAGATTTATTTCACCATGCATCTTCTTGCACGCATGACAATCTGGATGCAGATTCTTCCATATGAAGTCAGCGATATCCTGTCGAAAGATCCTTTTGACTATAAAGGAATTGAATGGATTAAAAAGCTCATGTGTCTTTTTCTTAAATATCCTCGCATTGAGCAGATGAATGATCACTATATGGATATCGCATATATTATTGCTGAGAATCTTTCTCTCACAAAAGAAGAAATCTGGCAGAAAGTATCATAATAAGTTAAAATATTCTTTTATCATATCAAGTTCATCCAGAAGCAGACAGAAATTTTTTTCTCCTGCTTCTGTTTTTTTATAACATTCCTGAAGATCCATCCAGCATACACTGTCTACTTCATCTTCCTGAAGCTTCAGTTTCCCAATATCCACCGGTTCTGTATACAGATAAACATGACTAATCTCATAATTGCGAAAAGGCTCTCCATAAAAAATCTCTTCCGAATATCCTTTATGAATTCCGAGAAAATGAAGCTGATTTTCCTCCGCCTCAATCCCCAGCTCCTCCTTTAACTCCCTCAACGCAGAAGGAAGAAAATCCTGGCCTGCCGGTAAATGACCCGCAGAAGAAATATCATAACATCCGGGAAAGGCATCTTTTTTTTGACTTCTTTTCTGTAGTAAAACATCCCATCCACTTTTTTTATTAGGTCGAACAATCCATACATGGGAAGTCCCGTGTAAATCTCCATCCCTGTGCACAAGCTTTCTCTCCCTGACAATTCCCGTGGAATTTCCATCTTCATCTCTTAAATCTAAATATTCCATATACATTAAATACCTCCGGAAAATAAATGAACTCATTTCTCATCACATTTTTTATATAATGGGAAAAGCTATGGACTTTTCTATTATATATAAAAAAAACGCATCGATGTCATTAGTCTGACTCGACACGCACCATATAAAATCTGCAAAGCAGTTAAAGGGGAAAATTTAGGATTTATATTAAAAGTCTCGTCCCAAAGACTCAACTCTCTCAAACCTCATTTATTATATAATATTTTTTTCTTTTTTCAATCCATAATCTACACAAAAAAATCTGTTTTTATCTATATATATTATATATTATTACATCCTACTAAACATTTTTATCAAAAAAATTTCCTATTCTGGCGGAAAATTAGCCGAAAATGCCATTTTTCCCACTATTCAAATAAACATACTTTTGCTATAATAATATTTACAGAATATAGTTGGGAGGGAAGCAGTATGCAACATATGACGTTAAATAAGATATCGATTGAACACATTACACTGGAACATATCGGTTTTGTTCATCACGGATTCGGCGTTGACTTACCAGATTATCTTCTGTAAAACCAGACAGGCAGGTATAGTGATCACACTATACCTGCTTTTTTTAAAGAATAATCCCTGTGATAATCACACTGGCAATTGCGCCGGCAATGGTGGCAAACAGTGCTCCCGGAAGCGTCCATCTTGTTTTTTTTATTTTTACACTCATATAATAAATCGTAATTGTATAAATCACCGTCTCCGTACAACTCATCAGAATGGAAACCATCATCCCGATTTTCGAGTCCGGACCGTACTCCTTAAAAAGATCTAAAACAAAACTGACCGCTGCTGAGGAGGAAAAAATCCTTACAATAAATACAGGAATGATTTCTGAGGGAATATGAAAAATTCTTCCGATTGGTGTAATCATTGTCGATATAAAATCAAGAGCCCCTGATGTACGAAAAATTCCGATAGAAACAAGAAGAGCAATCATCGTAGGAGCAATTTTTACTACAATTTCAAAACCTTCTTTCACACCCTTTAAAAAATTTTCATAAACATCAATGTGATTAAAAAAACCATATATGATAATATAAAACATCGTAAATGGAACAATAAAATCCGAAAAATAAAGAAGGAATTTCACAGCAGTTTCCTCCGTTTCTTCCTTCTTTTTTTTCTGTATTTCATAAACTCAACAATTTTTATAAATATAATACCTGCCAGAGTAGATATCATTGTCGCAAAAATTGCAGGAAGCACGACTGCCGAAGGATTAATGGAACCATACTGACTCCGATAAGCAATCATGTTAATCGGAATCAGCTGCAGGGAAGAAATATTAAGTACAAGAAAAGCACACATCATATCTGATGCCCTTTCTCCTCCATGAAGTCCTTTTAACTCCTTCATTGCTTTTAACCCTGCAGGTGTAGCCGCCCAGGAAAGCCCCAGCATATTTGCAGCCATATTCGCGGCAATATATTCATTCGCTTTATGATGAGCAGGAATTTCCGGAAACAGCCAGTGGATAAAAGGATGCATGGCGGAAGCAATTTTTTTCATCAGCCCGCTTTTTACGGCAATCTCCATCATACCGTTCCAGACTCCGATCACGCCCAGCATAAAAATACATAAATTCACAGCTTCCGTGGAAGAAGAAATGAAAGATTCCGTTACTTCTCCCATCGTTCCGTGAAATGCGGCAAACAGAATTCCTCCGGCCATCATCACAATCCAAAGATAATTCAGCATACATACTCCGAAGCTTTTTCTTTTATTATATTGAAAAGAAAATCGGATATGCATATATCTTCTTCTCTTTATCTTTTATAAATCCTTGGCACTCTTTTGCTCACATCACATACAAATTCATAGTTAAAACTTCCCGATAAATCTGCCATATCTTCCACACTGATCCGATTTTCTCCATCCGTTCCGATCAGGGTTACTTTATCCTCAAGCTTTACATCTGGAATATCTGTAATATCCACCATCATCTGGTCCATACAGACTCTTCCTGTAATCGGTGCCTTCCTTCCATGAATTAGAACCCATCCTTTATTGGAAAGACTTCTCGGATATCCATCTGCATAACCAATGGAAACGGTAGCCAGTCTGCACGGATGATCTGTCACATACGTTGCACCATAACTTACTCCCCGGTTCATTGCCGGTTCCATAATATTTACAACATGGGAGTACCAGCTCATTGCCGGTTTGAGGGTAAGATTCGAATAATCCACTTCATCAGAAGGATAAAGGCCATAAAGAATAATTCCCGCTCTTGCCATATCATAACGATGATGATCAAATTCCATAATACCTGCACTGTTGCAAAGATGTTTTACCGGAATTTCAATCTGCTCTCGTGCAAGAAGTTTTACAAAATAATCATATCTTTCCATTTGTTCGTAAGTGTAAGATTTGTCTGTCATATCTGCACAGGATAAATGTGTAAATAGCCCCTCAATCTTGATTCCCGGTAACTTTACAATTTCTTTTACAACTTCAAGTCCTTTCTCATCCGGAGAAAGACCGATTCTTGTCATTCCCGTATCAAGAGCAATATGGATTTTGGCTGTCTTCCCTGATTTCACAGCTTCTTCAGACATAGCCTTTGCCGTATCAAGACAGTAAATCGTCTGATCAATATCATATTCCAGATTTAAATGATATAAAGAAGGCGAATTATAGCCCAAAAGAAGAATTGGCTGTTTCAGCCCGGACTTTCTCAGTTCCACTCCTTCATCAATTGTGGCCACACCAAAATAATCTGCAATATCACTGATATAATTTCCGATTTCCACTGCTCCATGACCATATCCGTCTGCCTTTATGACTGCCATTGTCATGGCATCTTCCCCGGTTTTCTTCTTAATATTAATATAATTCTCCCGAATAGCTTTTAAATCAATCTCACAATAGGTTCTTAAGTAATCTTCCATTTCAAATAACCTCTTTTTCTCCTGTTTCTTTTATTTATCATCCAGTAACTGCTGATAAATCTCTCTTTTACTCACTCCCCGGTCTTTGGCAACCTGTTTCATCGCACTTTTTTTATCCATTCCCTCTTCCATATATTTTTTCATATGTTCACTGATTGAAATCAGCTTCCATTCTTCCTGTTTTTCTTCTTTTATCTCCCGGGGATCTTTTCCCTCGAAGATTAAAACATACTCTCCCTTCGGTTCCTCTTCTTCATAAAAGGCAATCATTTCATCCAGCGTCGCTTTCTTCTTTTTTTCATAACGCTTTGTAAGTTCCTTACAAATTGTCATATTCCGATTCCCCAGATATTCCCGGCATTCTTTTAATGTTTTTTTCAGATGGTGCGGTGCCTCATAAAGAATAATTGTCCTTGTCTCATTTTTAAGTCCTTCGAGAACCATTGTTCTTTCTTTTTTATCATAAGGTAAAAATGCTTCAAAAGCAAATCTTCGTGTCGGCTGTCCCGACATAATGAGGGCACTAATCAGAGCACAGGCACCCGGAAGGGAAGTAACTTCAATACCTGCTTCATAACACTGCCTTACCAGCTCTTCCCCCGGATCCGAGATTCCCGGTGTACCTGCATCCGTAATGAGAGCCACATTGCTTCCCTCTTTCATTTTGTTCACCAGATAAATTGCCTTATCCACTTTATTATACTCATGATAACTCGTCATTTTCGTTTTTATTTCAAAATGATTTAACAGTTTGATACTGTTTCTTGTATCTTCCGCTGCAATCAGATCCACTTCTTTTAAAATCCGAACAGCCCGAAAGGTCATATCTTCCAGATTTCCAATAGGAGTGGCACATAAATATAACATTCCTGCCATTTTATTTTTTCATCTCTCCATATATCTCATAGATTTTTCCTGTATAGGATCCATCTTTATTGTAAACAATTAGTGGCGGTTCCACTGTTACTCTCTGGTTTCCCCATTTTACAGAATCAATCAGCACCATATTCGGCTCCTTATCCACATAAGGGTAGACAAAACGTATTCTTTTCGGCTCCAGCTTGTGCTCCTTTAATTGATAAATAATTTCTGCCAGACGAAAAGGACGATGTACCATGAAAAAATGTCCATAAGGTTTTAAAATCCACGAAACTGCTTCAATGACATCCTTTAAAGTACAGGTAATTTCATGTCTGGCGATCGCCTTTTCGTAATTTTGATTGGTAAGACCATGTTTTCCAGTCATATAGGGCGGATTACATGTAACCACATCAAAACTTTCTTTCTCATAATGTTCCCTTACTTTTTTGACATCTCCTTCGGTAATTTTCACTTTTTCTGATAATCCGTTCATCGCCACAGACCGGGAAGCCATCTTGGCATATTCTTCCTGTATTTCCAGTCCTTCGATATATTCCGGAGAATACTTCGCCTCCATCAATACAGGAATAATCCCCGTTCCCGTACACAAATCCATAACCCTGCTCTTTTTCTTCACACGTGCAAAATCCGAAAGCAAAACCGCGTCAATACCGAAACAGAAACCATCAATTTTTTGTATCAGATGATAATCATTGATCTGAAGATCATCAATACGTTCCCCTTTTTTTATATTTATCGTTTCCATATCACTTCCTACAGCTTTGATTTTCCTTCTTTTTTCTCCATGGCTTCCAACTTTCGTAATTCATCATCCAGCTTCACTTTCTCTTTTCTCTTCTTTGGACGAAATGTTAGATCACTGATCTTATATTCTACCAGATCTTTTTCTCCTTTATCGTCGGTTACAAGAAGCTTCACTCTTTGTCTCAACACACTGACTTCCTGCACAATTCCCTTCCCTCCTCCGGAAATTTTTACCTCATCCCCGATATTTGGAAGTTTACTATTTAAATATTCATAAGTTTCCTGTTCATTTTTCAGGCAGCACATCAATCGCCCACATACACCGGATATTTTGGTCGGATTAAGAGAAAGATTCTGTTCCTTAGCCATCTTGATCGAAACCGGTACAAATTCCGATAAAAATGTATTACAGCATAAGCTCCTCCCACAGATTCCAATTCCTCCTTTAATCTTCGTCTCATCTCTCACTCCAATCTGGCGAAGTTCAATTCTTGTTTTAAATACAGAGGCGAGATCTTTCACCAGTTCTCTGAAATCGATTCTTCCATCCGCAGTAAAATAAAATAACACTTTATTATTATCAAAGGTATATTCACAGTCAATCAGTTTCATGGCCAGATTGTGTTTTTTTATTTTTTCCAGGCAAATTTCAAAAGCTTCCCTGCTTTTCCTCTTATTATTTTCCTGAATCTTATCGTCTTCTTCCGTGGCAATACGAATCACCGGCTTTAAAGAAGCAACAATCTTTTCGTCCTCAATCTCCCGTTCTCCAAGAACTACTTTGCCGTATTCCACCCCACGGGCAGTCTCCACAATAACATTCTGTCCCACCTCTGCTTTTAATTTTTCTGATGAAAAATAATATATCTTTCCGTTATCTCTGAAACGGACTCCGATTACTTTTGCCATAACATTCTCCCTCACTTATTTTTAAATTCATTGCCGGCTTCCAAAATAAGCAATTCAATTGTTGCTTCAAAATTTACATAAGCCCTGATTCGCCTTTCTGCACGGCGAATTCTATTTAAAATATAATCAACTGACTCCATTGAAATACAGTCTGCCTGTTTTCTTAAATACATATATTCTTTCTTAAATATTAATTGATCCATTGGATTTCTTCGTCCATCACATGATTTTAAAAGCAAAAGATCCCGAAACCACATATAAAATATATCAAAAAAATTACTGATACTGTTTTTGTATTTTTTATATTCCTTTACTTTCTCAGTTATTTCATAAACTTCTATTTCATCAATATAACGTAGAATCGATAATGTTATATCTTTTAAATTTCGAAATTCTTCCGATGTACTTATTAGAACAGCCTTTCCTACATTTCCCATGGAAAATCCCGCACAAAACTCCGCTTCTTCCGAAGGAATCTGATACTTGTTTATAAGATACTTTGCCACTTCTTTTTCAGGTACAGGATTTGTGGAAAGAAAGACACATCTTGACAGTATCGTATCTAAAAAAGCACCTCTGTTTGTAGATAACATAAAAATCACCACATATTCCGGTGGTTCTTCTATTGTTTTTAAAATTGCATTCTGAGCTTCCGGCTGCATTTTTTCTGCCTCATCGATAATATAAATCTTATAGGGACCTTTATACGGTTTGATATCCACAGAATTAATGACCTGTTCTCTAATCTCATTCACTCTGATTGAGGCCGGTTTTTCATGGGTAACCCATATCACATCCGGATGATCTTTCTGTTCTATCTGAATGCAGGATTCACATAATCCACAGGCAGAAGTACCCTCTTTCCGTTCTTCGCATTGAAGAATTTTTGAAAAAGCAGAAGCAAGCATCTTTTTTCCACTTCCCTTTTCCCCTTCTATTATATACGCATGAGAAACTTTTTCGTGGACTAGTGCTGTGATAAAATGTTCTTTCATTCTGTCATTTCCTAAAATATCCGCTATGTCAGCCATCTTCACTCCCCAAAATCTACTTCTTCCATCTATTTTCTAATAAAACATTTACCTGATTCCGTATTTTTTTATGAATCACTTCAATACTCTGACTTCCATCTATTTTCATCACGTCTGACCGTCCGGAAAGAACTTTTCGATATCCTTCCGATACCATATGGTGAAAATCAATACTCTCCTGTTCCATTCTGTCCAGTTTTTTCTGTTCTTTCTTCCTTTTGATTCCCTCTTCTTCGGATATATCAATAAAAAAAATACCATCCGGTCGATAAATCCCTATCCCCGGAGCATTCACTGCAGTTACTGTTGAAATTCCCAGATTTCTTCCGATTCCCTGATAGACAATCGAAGAATCCACAAAACGGTCACTTAATACAATTTTACCTTCTTCCAGAGCCGGACCGATCACTTCAGAGATCAATTGTGCTCTGGATGCAGCATACAATAACATTTCTGTTACAGGAGACATCTCTTTATACTGGGGATTCAGTATAATTTTCCGAATTTTTTCTCCTATCTCCGTCCCACCTGGTTCCCTCGTTATCATACATTCATAACCATTCTGACTCAAATATTCTTTTAATAAATTTATCTGCGTAGTTTTTCCGGAACCATCCGGTCCTTCCATCACAAGAAATAATCCTCTCATTTTACATGACCTCTCCTGTCCGTGACTTCGTGATCAATGACGGTAATCTGATCTCCCGATATTCCTGTCACATTATATCCATTATATAAATAATATCTTATATTTTCCACTACTTCTTTTATTATTTTTTCTCCCGGAACGAGAATTGGGCTACCCGGTGGATAAATCATCACATATTTTCCACATATTTTTCCTTCTGCCTGTTCCAAATCCACTTTGTAAGAAGGATACTGAGAACATTCCCAGGACTCCATTATTTTCTTTGGATAAACTATCTGATTCTTTTTGACCGTTCTTTCTGATTTTTCCATCTCCCGATCAATTTCATACAATGCTTCCCATAACCGATCGTAATCCTTCTCAGCATCACAAACCGACGTCATGGCAATTCCATATGTCAGATTTTCCATTTCCAGCTCTATTTTATAATCATTCAATAGACAATCAAATAATTGTTTGCCGCTTATATTTGTATTTTTTACAGAAATAACAAGTTTACCTCTGTCATAATCAAAACAATTCATTTCGTTTGCATCTATTAAAAGAAGATGATTAAATTGTCCACATCTTCTTCTGAATTTTTTTAGTTTATCCACATATTGATTCACTTTATCCTCTTTTTCATTCATATACATTATTCCATATTCCGCAGAGGCCAGCAAAAGATAGGAAGGACTTGATGTCTCATAAATATCAATCATCTCTTCAATTCTCTCTTTAGAAACTAGCTCTGAACAAAGATGAAGAACCGCAGTCTGCGTAAAGGATGGAAGTGTTTTATGGGTACTTTGAATCACCAGATCTGCACCGCATTCTACTGCACTTTTCGGAAAATATTCATGAAAAATAAGATGTCCGCCATGAGCTTCATCTACAATCAGCGGAATATCATATCTTTCAAGCACTTTTTTTATACCTGTAACATCACTAACCACTCCCTCATAAGTTGGAGAAGTAATAACCACCGCTTTCACATCCGGATGTTCTTTTAAAATTTCTTCTATACTCTCTGGTTTCATGTCTTTATAAACATCAAACTGACCAGAAACTTCCGGATAACAATATACGGCCTCTAACTGCAATAATCTGATACAGTTATAGACCGCTTTATGACAGTTTCTTCCTATTAGAATTTTATCACCGGGCTTGCAGACAGAAGAAACAGAAATAAGAATCCCCATGGTACTTCCTCCGACAAGATACCAGGATTCTCTGGTTCCATAAATTTTTCGTAAAAGGTCCATGGATTCCCGTATCATTCCCTCTGGGCAATGAAGATTATCATACCCTCTTATTTCTGTAATATCCATTGCTTCTATTCCAAAAAAGTTTCCGGAATCTTTTCTTTTATGTCCCGGCATATGAAAAGGATATGTATCTGTGTCTGCATAATCGCGTAATTTTGTATCTAACACTATTTGTCCTACCTTTTATCCAAGAAATCTTCCCAATTCCGGCATCCAGTCATCAAAAAATATCTCATTCCTGCACAAAGCTTTCCATATTGGTCCTAAGAAGCTTACAACTCTTTCGACTACGTCTTCCCAGCTGTCCCTAAGATTATTGTGATTCTTACAATATTTCTCCCATCTTTTTTTCATATAACTGTATGTCTTATATGATTCTATCTGAGAGATTCTTTTTTCTCTGAGTACCTTTGGCGCGTGGGAAGCTTTATCGGATAAGCCTTCCATCACACGTCTTCCACTTACTGAATCTGTCTTCAACACCTGATTAATTATGGCATATGATTCCATATCACCTATAAGCTCAAGTTTTTCAACTATTTCATATAATGAATCTATTATTTTTGATTCAGGTTTAAATATATAACAATCTATGTGCTTGACCTGCCTTAGCATCAATCTAAAGCTTCGCTTTTCCGGAGAGATATCACATATTGTTATCTCTTCAAGTACTAGTGTCATCGGTATATTCATTTGCTTGTAAGCTGCCTCGATTCCAACAACTACTGCACTTTCATCTCCTCTTATTTTATACTGCCATTCAATTTCCTCATCCTCTGATAGAATTTTATCGAATACCTTCTCTATATACTCCCTATTACCAGCTTGTTCTGTTTTTTTACGAAAATACATATAGATTTTCTCCTGATTGCTTTCCCATGGAAAACAGTCTTTTATCCAAATATCTTCTTTATATTTGGAATTATATATTTTCGCTAATAAGCTTTCCTGGATAAATTGTAAAAGTACATCAGAAAATTGTCTGTTTTGTTTAATACTTTGCTCTTTTAGTTCTGTTGCAGGATTAATACCTACCTTCATTATAGCCACACTCCTATCATGGATTGTACTTTTTTGACGACTTTTCTCTCCCTTGCATATTCCATGAGAGACAAAATATCCTTGTCCTCATCCTTGATATATGCCTGAATAGCTGCTTTAAAATCTTCCCTGTCCATTTTTGACTCATATTTCAGACAATCACATATTAATCTGTCCTTATCATAAATCTGAAACTGACAGCCATTAAATGTAATCGTTGTTGAGCCTATTTCTAAAGCTTCCGGTTCTGTATAATACGGAATTACCTTTGGAAAGTCCATCTTGAATCTTGATTTGGATGTGTTCTTGTCTATTGCAAGTCTCCAGCCATATGGTTTCTCGCTTATATATCCATATGCATACAATGCACTTTCCATACAAAGTCTTGCATCTGGAAATAACTTCGATATAAGCTCTTCTTCCGTAAAATTATCGAGCTTGTCTGTATAATATCCATTTTTAATTCTCACAAGCTCATTTGCTTCTAGCATGTCTATTACTATTTTATAATCTATTCCACTCTTCGAGAGTTGGTCTTTTTTTACTATTCCGCCATTTTCTTTAATACATTCATGTACTGCTTCTTTTGCCTGCTGCAGTTCTTTTTCACTTTTGTATTTCATATTTATTTTCCGCTCCATCAAAAAAATAGTGGTATTTATTACTAATAATATCTTATTTTTCCTATATGGTCAACTTAATCTATCTCTATTTTTAGTATATAATATCCAATAATTTTGTCTTATTCCAATTGATTTGTCCTTATTTTTGTCTTATAATCTATTTTGGACATATTAATATTGTCCTTTATGTCTTTTTAAATTTAAAATATAAAAAGCGAGGTCTTTTATGGATAAATTATCACAAGCCAGACGCAATCCCTCAAGGGAAACATGTGAGACAGCCATTAAGCGCATTCTTATGACAGAGGTTCTCCAAAATGGCGGTAACCATCACTTCAAGAGTGCTTCGGATTTTATGAGCTATTTTGAATCATTATATACTCCTTCTGATGCACTGACTAAACAGGTGCAGCGTGCTATAAAAGCATTGGATATGCCTAAAGATGAGAAGGGCTATTTTATAGTAAACAAAACAGTAAACCAGTTTGAGCAGGAAAAAGAAATAACCGGTGCATTTGAAATTGCAAATGTAAAGGTTAATCCTATGGATAATGTCG
>JALFIK010000160.1 GCA_022776205.1 Eubacterium sp. | reverse complement strand
GGAAAAGAACAGCATATCACCATTACTGCAGGCTCCAATATGTCCGATGAAGACATTGATAAGGCAGTAAAAGAAGCTGCAGAGTATGAAGCACAGGATAAGAAGAGAAAAGAAGCCATTGATACAAGAAACGATGCGGATAATATGGTATTCCAGACAGAAAAAGCAATGGAAGAAGCCGGAGACAAGATTGACGCTTCTGAAAAAGCAGCGGTTGAGGCTGATATTGCAAAACTGAAAGAAATCCTTGATCGTACCACACCGGACAATGTGGCAGATTCCGATGTCGAAGCATTAAAAGAAGGCAAAGAACAGCTGATGAAAGATGCTCAGTCCTTATTTGCAAAGATGTATGAACAGCAGGCAGGTCAGGCAGGCCCTGGACCTCAGCCGGATGCTGGTGCAGATGCAAACGCAACCTACAATGCAGACGATGTAGTTGACGCAGACTACAAGGAAGTGTAAACTTTATAAACGAAGCTCAGACAGCAGATTTAAATTGATAAAATTCCTCTT
The DNA here is from genome assembly GCA_022776205.1 of Eubacterium sp. GTDB lineage: Bacteria > Bacillota > Clostridia > Lachnospirales > Lachnospiraceae > Anaerobutyricum. The sequence continues at coordinate 2,073 of JALFIK010000160.1, read as the reverse complement.
TTATGGCTCTGCCCTTATCGGGCAGGGCAAAAAGAGGAAATTTGTTGTATAAGCAGATATTTGTAAAGTTCCTGAATTGGAGGATAAAATGGCAGAAAAAAGAGATTATTATGAAGTCCTGGGTGTGGACAAAAATGCATCCGAGGCTGAAATTAAACGTGCATATCGTAAAGTTGCAAAGAAATACCATCCTGACATGAATCCGGGGGACAAGGAAGCTGAGGAGAAGTTTAAGGAGGCTGCAGAGGCCTATGAAGTATTAAGTGACCCGGATAAAAGGAGTAAATATGACCAGTTCGGCCATGCTGCCTTTGAGCAGGGAGCAGGTGGAGCCGGCGGCTTCGGCGGCTTTGATTTTGGCGGAGACATGGGAGATATTTTTGGAGATATCTTTGGAGACTTCTTTGGCGGAGGAGGCCGCAGGGGTGGCGGTGCAAAGAGAAACGGTCCCAGACAGGGAGCCAATCTTCGTGCCAGTGTCCGGATAACCTTTGAAGAGGCTGTTTTTGGCGTGGAAAAAGAGCTGGAGATTGCTTTAAAAGATACATGTAAGACCTGTAACGGCTCCGGAGCTAAACCGGGAACCAGTCCGGAAACCTGTCCGAAGTGTAACGGAACCGGGCAGGTAGTTTTCACGCAGCAGTCCATGTTTGGAACCGTGCGAAACGTGCAGACCTGTCCGGATTGTAACGGAAGCGGGCAGATTATCCGAAATAAATGTAGCGACTGTTCCGGTACAGGCTACATTAAAGTTCGAAAGAGAATTAAGGTGCCGATTCCGGCAGGTATTGATAATGGCCAGAGCGTAAGAATCCGTGAGAAGGGCGAGCCGGGCATTAATGGAGGACCAAGGGGAGATCTCCTTGTAAATGTAACCGTATCCCGTCATCCGAAATTCCAGAGACAGGAATATGATATTTATTCTACTGAACCAATTACTTTTGGCCAGGCAGCTCTTGGCGGAAAGATTACCGTTGATACTGTTGACGGGCCTTATGAATATACATTGAAACCGGGCACGCAGACCGATACGCAGATCCGGCTCAAAGGAAAGGGGATTCCTACTCTGCGAAATAAGAATACTCGTGGAAACCATTATGTTACCTTTGTGGTTCAGGTTCCTGAACGGATGAATGAGGCACAAAAAGATGCCCTTCGTAAATTCCAGGAAGCAATGGGTGAGATCGAATCTCCGAAAGAAGAGAAAGACCAGGAAAAAGAAAAGCATGAAAAGAAGGGCCTTTTCGGAAAAGGGAAGAAGAAAAAATAAATTCCTGTCATCAGTGCGGGAAAATGCAGAGTGGGAGAATAAAGGATGAAGTGGAATAAGCTTACAATTGAGACAACGACAGCTGCCGAAGACATGTTAAGCTATGAACTGTCAGAGATGGGCATGGAAGGAGTAGAGATTGAAGACCATGTTCCTCTCTCGGAAGAGGACCGCAAGGTAATGTATGTGGACCTTCTTCCGGATGAAATTGCTCCGGATGACGGAAAAGCGAAGGTTTCCTGTTATGTGGATGAAAAGGAAGATCTTCAGGCGGTCATTGCAAAAATAAAGGCAAAAATTGAAGAACTGTCTGCCTTTTTGCCGATGGGTAGCGGGGAGATCACCCTTGGAGTGACGGAAGAAGAGGACTGGATCAATAACTGGAAAGTCTTTTTTAAACCATTTCGTCTGGCAGATAATATTGTGATAAAACCAACCTGGGAGACGATAAAGGATCCAAAAGAAGGAGATATTGTTGTAGAAATTGATCCGGGTACTGCCTTTGGAAGCGGATCTCATGAGACAACAAAACTTTGCATCAATGGGCTGAAAAAATATATGAAGGATGATGCGGAACTGCTTGATGTGGGAACCGGAAGTGGTATTCTTTCCATTATCGGACTAAAACTCGGGGCCTGCCATGCCATGGCCACAGACATTGATCCCAATGCCATACGTGCGACGGAAGAAAATTTTGCCGTGAATCATGTGGAAGACCAGGCCGAGGTTCATCGGGTAAATATTCTTGATGAGGAAGAAGCTGCCCGTTTCCATGAGACAAATAAAGGGAAAAGATATGATGT
>JALFIK010000136.1 GCA_022776205.1 Eubacterium sp. | reverse complement strand
CGTGAAGTCCTGCGGCAACCAGACCTGCAATATGTGCCATGTCAACCATTAATACAGCACCAACCTCATCCGCAATCTCACGGAATTTCTTAAAATCAATCTTTCTTGCATAAGCACTTGCCCCTGCAATGATCATCTTCGGATGGCAGGAAAGAGCGATTTCCCTGACCTTGTCATAATCAATCACACCTTCATCATTTACACCGTACGGAACACAATGATAGTTTTTCCCGGACATATTAACAGGGCTTCCATGGGTCAGATGACCACCATGATCCAGGTTCATTCCCATATAAGTGTCTCCCACATTCATCACTGCAAAAAACACTGCCATATTTGCCTGCGCTCCGGAATGAGGCTGAACATTGGCATACTCACATCCAAATAATTCTTTTGCCCTCTCGATTGCCAGATTCTCAACCACATCCACATACTGACATCCACCATAATATCTCTTACCCGGATATCCTTCCGCATATTTGTTGGTCAGATGACTTCCCATGGCAGCCATAACTGCCTCGGACACCAGGTTTTCTGAAGCAATAAGTTCCAGATTATTTCTCTGTCTTCCCAGCTCGTCCTCCATTGCTTTTGCAACTTCCGGATCAAAGTTCTTTACATAATCAAAACTGAACATTTCTTTTCCTCCGTATTTCTCTTCACTTTTATTTAACAAAAGAACGACTTTTCATTCTTTTTTACAGCACATATAACGTGATTATAGCATACCGGAAAATCACTGACAATATACTTTCTTTCGTCCGGGGCACGCTATTATTAATAATCACAGGATTTGCAATACTTCTCTTACATTTGCCACACCAATGACCTGAATTTGTTCACACATCCTTTCGGACAGATTATCCGCATTCGTTTTTGGCATAATACAGCGGGTAAAACCCATTTTAATTCCTTCCATGATTCTCTGCTCCACATGGCCGACCCCACGGATTTCCCCGGTAAGGCCCACCTCTCCAAAAATCAATGTTCTCTCATGAACCGGAAGGTTCCGGTAACTTGAAATAATCGCACAAACGATTCCAAGATCGATTGCCGGCTCCCCAAGGCGCAGCCCACCAGCCAGGTTAACATAAGCATCACATCCGCCAAGCTGCATACCTGCCTTTTTTTCCAGAACGGCAAGCAGAAGATTTACTCTGTTAAAATCAATACCCACTGTCGTTCTTCTTGGCATATTGAAGCTGGTGGGCGAAATCAGTGCCTGAATCTCAATTAAAAGGGGTCTCGTACCCTCCATGGAACAGACAACAACCGAGCCGGATGCATCCGTCGGCCTGCCGTCGAGCATCACCTGAGAGGGATTGGTCACCTCCATGAGACCCTGCTCTTTCATCTCAAATACACCAATTTCATTTGTGGAGCCGAATCGGTTTTTTACCCCGCGCAATATCCGGTACACGGCATTTTGATCTCCCTCAAAATAAAGTACCGTATCGACCATGTGCTCCAAAGTTTTCGGTCCCGCCACAACACCCTCTTTTGTTACATGGCCGACCAGAAACACGGCAATACCGCACACTTTGGCAAGCTGCATAAGCACAGAAGTGACTTCCCGAACCTGGCTGACACTTCCGGCGGCAGAAGTAATCTCTTCGCTGTACATCGTCTGCACTGAGTCCACAACAACCATATCCGGCTTCTCATTTTTTACTGCCTCTGCAGCGGAATTAATATCTGTCTCACAAAGTAAATAAACGTTTTTTTCAAAACCGCCAAGACGCTGGGCACGCATTTTTATCTGTTTTAAAGACTCTTCTCCTGACACATAGATTACTTTTTTCCCCTGATTCGCAAGATACCGGCATATCTGCAGAAGCAGTGTGGATTTCCCAATTCCCGGATCTCCTCCCACAAGAGTGAGCGAGCCCCTAACAATCCCACCGCCCAGAACCCGGTCAAGTTCCGGAATCCCGGAACTGATCCGGTCTTCTTCCTCCATGGATACTTCGAATAGCCCGGTAATCTTCTGGCCCGGCAGTCCACTGTCTTTCATACTTCTGCTGTTGCCAGCAGCGGAAGATATCTTTTCTTCGGTCATGGTATTCCACTGATGACATCCTGGGCACTGCCCCATCCACTTTGGAGATTCATATCCGCATTCTTTACAGAAAAACACTGTTTTTGTCTTCCCTT
>JALFIK010000101.1 GCA_022776205.1 Eubacterium sp. | reverse complement strand
AAAAGTACCAAAAAAGTACCAAATTGGAAAATGCAATATGGTTTTCCTTTGCATGATGCCTTTTCCCAGTGTGGTAAATTCACTTTAATCCAGACCGGGTGGCACATCTACTATACTACCGTCTGGAGTGACTTCAAAATTAAGATATTGTTCCTTGTACTTGTCTAAAAGTTCAATATCAGCATAAAAATAATGCTTCCGTGTGTATTCTGAAGTGGGGTCTAAATTAATTATGTATTTATACAACATCTTTTGATTCTTGCGATCACTAAGCTCAAGGGAAAGCGTTTGTGGAAGTGGATCGTTATCGGAAAATTGCCTTAGAGCTAATTCAGCTAAATATTCACATTGCTCTAATTCTGAGCGAAAGTCCCATTCTATTCTATAGTTTTCGTATTCTTTAAGAATACCTTCTTTCCACTGCTCTATAATTCTGCTTTTCAGAGGTTCATTTATACTGGAGTTTTTCAGATCATTCCATTCGGTCAAAACTCTATCCATTTTATCGTTGTCGAAGTATAATCCTGTTTTTTTTATTTCAGTTACGCCATTAGAACCCATTTCCATTTCTTCTGTTCCACATTCCCCTATTTGTATCTCTACATTTGCGTCTATTTCAAAAAGCAGGTTCAAAATGTCTGATAGAGATTTAAGTTCTTGTCTTTTCTCATTTTGATTTAATCCAAGTATTTCGTCTACGGAACATCCGAGATAATCCGCTATGCTTACCAACTGGCTGATTGTAAAACTATTGCTATTCTTTGGATTTAGTACCGAAGAAATCTGCGGTTGGGAGATTCCGATTGCATTGGCGAGTTGTGTCTGCTTTATATTTTTCTTCTCCATTATAGACTTAATATTATTTTTCATTATGGAAATATCATAATTAATCATATATATACTCCTGAATTAAAAATAAACTATATAAACATAATATTTGATTATAATATACCACGTCTGATACTATATGTACATAGCAAATCAAGATAAAAGGAGTGATACACAGTGAGAAGACTTGAAAGATTAGAACCAGAGGTTCGAACAGGAAAAATCGAACAAGCATGCATGCGTTACGGATTAGGAAAGAATAGCATGAGAAAGGTTGCTGATGAGGCTGGCGCCGTTATCCGCATAGGGAAGAGCTACTTAGTTAATTTCCAAAAAGTCGACGAATACATGGATAGAATGTCAGAGTAGGTGGTGATTCCAGTGAAAAGCAAACGAATGTTTAGCCTGGATGTGGTAGATACCGATTCATTTCTTGATATGCCAGTCACTTCCCAGGCATTATATTTTCATTTGGGAATGAGGGCGGATGATGACGGTTTTGTCTCATTTCCAAAGAAAATTGTTAAAACTTCCGGTTGTAATATTGATGATTTGAATGTCCTGATTTCCAAAGGATTTTTAATACCGTTCAGCAGCGGCGTAGTTATTATTACAGATTGGAGGATTAACAATTATTTGAGACCGGACAGGTATAAAGAAACAAGATATATTGCTGAGAAAAAGAAACTGACTGAAAGGAATGGAAAATATGAGCTTATTACAGACGGTATACCAGATGGTATCCCAAACAGTTTCCAACGGGATACCCAGATTAGATTAGATAAGAATAAAAAAGAAAAGAATATATATATAGTCGAGCAGAGCCCGACCGAATATCCTTTTAAAGAGATTATCGAGTATTTAAACCAAAGAACAGGAAAGAAATTTAAAGATAGCTCAAAGGCTACACAGAGACATATTAAGGCTAAATTTGATGAAGGTTTTTCCTTGGAAGATTTTAAGAGGGTGATAGACTGGAAATCTTCTGAATGGATTGGAACGGAGATGGAAAAGTATTTAAGGCCAGAAACATTATTTGGGACAAAGTTTGAAGGGTATCTGAATGCGGCACCTGCTGCCGCAGTGCAAGAAACAGAAGTTTTGGAAGAGGAACAGCCACAGATTGATCTATGGAGTGAATAATCAATGGGAATTTATGAATTTAAAGAATCGGATGCCTGGAATTTTGCCAGGGGTTCCGGGATTGAAACAAAGCAAAAGGGGTATGAATTACAGTTTTTGACTTGCCCCTACTGCAGAGGCGGAAGAAGTGCTGATAAGGGGACATTTTCCATTAACCTGACAACAGGCCAGTTCAAATGCCTTCGGTCTTCCTGTTCAGTGTCCGGAAATATGATTACTCTTGCAAGGGATTTTGACCCGGCTGTGGACAAGGGAAAAGAATGGTGTGAGCCAAACTGTAAACCAATTCTGTTCGGAATGTATCAGTGCAATCTGGATAATAAAACCCTGATTCTTACAGAAGGGCAGATTGATAGTCTGTCGGTCTCAGAAGCAGGTATGGAAAATGCGGTTTCCGTTCCAACAGGCAAGAATGGATTTACATGGATCCCTTACTGCTGGGACTGGCTTCAAAACTTCAATACCCTAATCGTATTCGGAGATAATGAAAATGGCCATATCACACTTCTTGATGATATGAAAAGACGGTTCCGGGGCACTGTGAAGGCAGTTCGGCAGCAGGACTATAGGGGATGTAAGGATGCTAATGAGATACTGCAGAAATACGGCAGGGATGCCGTAAGGGATGCAGTTGAACACGCGGAAGCAGTTCCTGTCCAGGCAGTAGAGGACCTTTCTGATGTCAAATCAGTAGATCTGTTTTCCCTTCCAAAGATTCCGACAGGGATTAGAAGTCTTGACAGGATTCTTTCCGGCGGGATTTATCTGGGGCAGACTGTGATCCTGACAGGAAAACGAGGGGACGGAAAGTCCACCTTTGCTTCACAGCTTCTGGCCAATGCCCTGAATGACGGAAAGACTATTCTTGCATATTCTGGAGAACTGCCGGATTATTTCTTCAAACGCTGGATAGATTTCCAGATTGCAGGGAGGTTAAATGTGATCGACCGTGCTGGCGAATCCGGTTCAGTAAACTATTACATCCCAAAAGAA
>JALFIK010000106.1 GCA_022776205.1 Eubacterium sp. | reverse complement strand
TGGTTCCGGTTTATTTAAGAACGCTGTTTGAGAATACGAAGCTCACTTCGGCAAAAACTATTCTTACAATCCATAATCTGCGCTTCCAGGGAATATATAACGTTCCTACTATCCGTTACTGGTCAGGACTTCCGGAGTATGTATTTAATAAAGATGCGTTAAAGACAGGATATCGCGATGCGAATATGTTAAAGGGCGGTCTGACATACTGTAATGCTATTACTACCGTAAGTAATACATATGCAGGAGAAATCCAGACCGCCTATTATGGGGAAAAGCTGGATGCCCATTTAAGATACCATTCCGGAAAATTAAGAGGAATCGTCAACGGAATTGATTATGATATCTGGAATACTGCGACAGACCCGCTTTTATATGATAACTATGATCTTACCAATGTACTTGAGAAAAAGAGAGAGAACAAGAGAAAATTACAGCAGGAACTGGGTCTTGTCCAGGATGACCATAAATTTGTAATCGGTCTGATTTCCAGACTGACGAACCAGAAAGGTCTCGATCTTATCAATGCAATTTTCCGTCAGATTGTCGATGAACATACCCAGGTTGTCATTCTTGGTACCGGGGATGATGTTTACGAAAATTCATTCCGTTATTATGAGAATGCGTATAAGGGAACTGTTTGTTCCAATATTATGTATGATGAGACAAGAGCTCATAAAATCTATGCAGGTGCAGATGCCCTTCTGGTACCTTCCCAGTTTGAGCCTTGTGGCCTTACACAACTGATTGCCATGCATTATGGTACAATTCCTATCGTGCGTGAAACAGGGGGCTTAAAAGATACTGTAGAGCCTTACAACAAGTATTATCATACCGGAAATGGTTTTACCTTTGATAACTATGATGCGGGATTATTGTTAGACGCCATAAACAGAGCCAAAACGGTTTATTTCACAGACCGCTGGCACTGGGATGAGATGGTACAAAGAGACATGAGCAAAAACCTTTCCTGGGATAATTCTGCAAAGCAATATAAGGATTTGTATCTGGAACTGCTGCGATAAATTCTCCTGAACAAAAGCCGGAATTGCCGCATATAGTAAAATAAATATGGGATACAGGTAGGGTTCATGGAAACATATGTTATAAAATCCCTGGAAACTCACCTTTTTTTTGCAAGGATCATGAAAGAGCATTCGCTCTTTCTTCTTGCAGCTTTTCCGGAAAAGGACAAAAATTATAAAAGGCAGGCAGATTATTTTCGGATACAATTTGAGAAAATCCTGGAGACAGCGGTATGCCTGGCGAACGGAATAGTTGGAGAAAAAGTGTTATCCTCCGGTGAAATCGTTACGGAATATACGGAGCAAGCCGAATGGAAGACATCTAAATTCACAGGAATTCCGATCAATTTTCGAATTACCCGGGCAGAGAAAAATCTCAGGGAAGAATGCGGTATCTGTATTGATAGAAAACAGATCAGTCGAACGGAAACATTAAATCGGAAAGCCCGGTGCCTTGTGGAGGGCCTGATTTCTTTAAAAGAGAATATTTTACAGGATGTTCTCGCCTGTGAAATATACACGGCGAATTATCCATTGTTGATTGAACATATTATAAGAGAAGCGAAATGGTACCAGAGTCGGCTGTGTGATCTGGAAAAAGGGCGGTTTAATGAAGAAGAAATCTGTGGAGCAGAAGCTTTCTGGGATCAGATTATGATGGAACATGCAGAATTTATAAGAGGCCTCCTTGATCCGACAGAGTGTGAATTAAGAAAAACAGCAAATGATTTTGCAAATGATTACTGTGCACTTCTGGAAGAGACGCGAAACAGAGATCAATGTTTACAGAAAGAGTTTCGGGGAAAAACGTTGCAAATCACGAATAAATACCGGGATTTTAAAACGGATGGAGTAAAGGGGATTCTCGCATGTGAAATACGCTCGGTAATTTTACCTTTGCTGGCTGATCACGTTCTTCGGGAAGCGAACCATTATATTCGAATCTTAGAATAAAAGACGAAATTAAGCGAAGCTTTTTAATGAATAGTAGCAATAAATATATAAAAAGAGACTGTCGGATGCAGGCAGCCTCTTTTTTATAATTAAAATAAGTGAAAAGACTATAATCTGTCCGGATTTTCATACAGGTTGATAAATTCAGCGACAGAACGGTCGAACACTTTAATGTGATTAAAGAGCCAGCTGGTGACGCTTTCCTTAATCTCTTCTGCAAAAGCTTTACTTGTGCCTTCGGCAGCCAGTTTATCGGACAGAGTATGTAACGTTTCCTTAAATTCTTCATGTTTGGCTTTATGCTCTTTTAGTCCGGGATAGGAAACATCTTCCTGCAGTTTTTCCTCTGCGGTAAAATGGAAATTTGTATAGTCAATCAGATACTGAAGCATCTTTTCCGCAGAGTCAGTGGAAGAATCATTCTCACAGCTGTTGACAAACTTCTGGATATGTGAAATCAGTTCTTTATGCTGCGAGTCAATGGTGTCGTTCCCGGTAATTAAACTGTCATCAAATTCAATGTACATTTCTTATTCCTCCTGAAAATTTAATCTGATTTCTATTATAGAATAAATCAGGGAAAAAATCACCTTTTTTTTCATACTATTTTGCTTCTGCTACTTTTCCCTGTTCTGTATTTTTGTGTTTATCATACTGGGCGAACATTCCGGCTAGTAATGTTCCGGAGATGGAATGCCATACACAGGATACCGCACAGATTATTGCAGATTCCGGAGAGGATGCGAACTGGGATGTCGTTGTCGCAAGGTTTGTTGCAAGACCAGCATTTTGCATACCCACTTCAATGGAAATTGTTCTCTTCTTTGCCGTATTCATTCCGGTAAGACGTCCGGCGCCGTATCCGAGAAGATAACCGAGACTGTTATGAAGAAGTACGGCAATAAAGATAACGATACCGGATTGGAAGAATTTTGCTCCCTGGGAAGAGATTACGCCGCCCACAACGCAGGCAAGACCTAAAACAGCAACCCCCGGCATAACTTTCTGAATTTCCTTATAAGTTTTATTTTTCTCTAATAAACAGTTCAGTACGAAACCGATGGCAACGGGAATAATGACTGTTTCAATAATGGAAACGAACATTGGTAGACCCTGGATGGTAATTTTCGTTCCACTTGCAAGGAAGGAAACCATAAGTGGTGTCATAACCGGCGAGAGAAGTGTGGAAACTGTGGTCATTCCTACTGAAAAAGCCACATCTCCACCGCAAAGATAAGACATAATATTAGAAGAAACACCACCCGGGCAGCATCCTATAAGAATCAGTCCGAGGGCAATCGCATCCGGAAGATTCAAAAGCTTTGTAATTGTAAAAGCTAAAAATGGCATGATCAGATACTGGGCAATGGCACCGATACAAATATCGAAAGGTCTCTTTGCAAGAATTTCAAAATCTTTTTTCGTAAGAGTAAGTCCCATGCTGAACATGATGACGCCGAGAATAATCGACTGGCTTGTAAATTTGTTGGACACCGGATCTGTGAATAGCTGGTAATTGACCCAGTTCATCATCGATGGCAGGAAAAACGTTATGACTGCGATGGCGATTACAACGGCTGCCGTGTAATCGGACAAAATTTTACTAACTTTTTGTAGTTGTTTCATGTTAAAACCTCCTGAAAATATTCACCAGTCGTTGAATCCATAATAAGATGTAAGGCAAAAAAAAACCTCTCAGAAAATTCTGAAAGGGACGAGCACAAATCCGCGTCAAACACAGCATTGTTCTCTTCAACGAATTTCGGTGAATGAATATAATAACCTCTATTATTA
>JALFIK010000002.1 GCA_022776205.1 Eubacterium sp. | reverse complement strand
AGGTCTGCCCCTGACAAAGTCCCATACCGTTACGAAGGAAACGACGTAACTCCTCTATTGTAAACATTCCGGCGTGAATCGCCTGACGGATTTCTCCCTTTGTCACTTCCTCACAGCGGCAGATTAACATATCATCATCCGGTGCCGGTACATATGGTCCAATTTGTTTTAATTTTTCCTGAATATCAATCATCGTTTCATCCTCTATTCTTTATTTTATATTTCTTTCTTATAAAATCTGGCCTTCGAGGTCATCTCAGAAGGAACCTGGATTGTTAACAGATTCGTATGATCGAAAGCCTTTGCAGATTTCACATTGACCACTTCTGCCTCACATATTTTATGTCCGTCCCTTCCAAGGGCAAAACCTTTTTCTCCGACTTCCGGAAGTGGATAGAATTCATAAGGAATCGTCACCGTTCCAAATCCCGGTTTTGTCTCCTCATTTACGAGGAAAATAGCCTGTCCGGAACAGGAGGCAACACACATGCCACAGCCAATGCAATGAGCATCCGCTTTTACAACCGGAAGAGATGTGATATTTTCTCCGATGGTGATACATCCTTTCGGGCATGCATCCTGACACGGATTACACGGAATATTCTGTGTACACTCCATCACCGGATGAATACCGATTGGATGAGTGACTCCCGGATATCGCTCAATCTCATCATCGGCTACATATCCCTTTTCTAAAAGATTCATGGAAATATCAATACCCTCTTCTGTTTTCTTAAGAAGCTTTCCTCGATTTTCCGGAGCAAACATTCCTTTTCTTAAACTGGATAAGGCTTTTTCGAGTTCCTCAATCCGTACCCTCATGGCATCATCTTCCGTATATCCCAAATAATTCGAAATGACTGCTCCTGAGATTCTTCCCTCGATCATGGCGGAACTTGCTTCTTCAATTCCGGAAACATCACCGGCTGCATAAATTCCGGGAACACTTGTGGCACCATAGGCATCACACACCGGAACATAGCCCCCCGGAAGATCTTTCATCTCACATCCGGCCTGTTTTAACAGCTGGGACATTGGGGAAAGTCCGACAGCCAGGCAGATTGTATCCACATCGAAATGCTTTTCTGTCCCCTCTTTTACTTTCCAGTCCGGTCCGACTTCTCCAATCGTCACACCGGTTACACTCTCTTTTCCCTCTGCCTCAATAATTGTGTGTGACAGGTAAAAGGGAACACCGAGTCTTGCCACCTTCGCAGCATGTACACCATAACCGCCGACTCTCGGTGCCGCATCCACAAGTGCGACCACTTCACATCCGGCCTGCATTAACTGAAAACTTACGACCAGACCGACATTTCCCGATCCAAGCATTAAAATCCGATTACCCGGTTTGATATGATGAAGATTCATCATTGTCTGGGCAGCACCTGCACCAATTACCCCCGGAAGAGTCCATCCCGGGAAGGTAACCATGTTTTCACTGGCACCTGTGGCAACTAAAATGCTGTCGCCCTTAAAATGTTTTACTTCTTCCCCAATTCGTACTGTCACTTCTTTTTCCGGATACAGACCAATCACCGTTGCATTTAATATAACCTCTACTCCGTATTTTTCTGCCTCAGAAAGAAGTTCCTCTCCAATCTTAAATCCTCTGATTTTTGCTTTATGTTCTTTTGAACCAAAAAACTTATGAATCTGTTTAAAAAGCTGTCCACCCGGTTTTGCATTTTCATCAAAGACAACTGGTTTTAAACCATTTTTTGCTGCCTCAATTGCTGCAGACAAACCTGCCGGACCGGCACCAATCACAATCAAATCATATCTTTTTATCATCTTATTTCTCCTCCCTTGCTGATGCTCCGTACTGTGTCTGAACAACCATGCCTTCTTCTAAAGGAGTAATACATGTTCTCACATTTGGTTTTCCGTTCACGACCATAACGCAGTCTGTACATCTTCCGATGGCACAGAAAACACCTCGCGGTTCCTGTCTCTTTTTCGTGTAGCGATGAACCATCACACCATTAACACGGAGAGCAGCTGCAATCGGTTCTCCCTCATATCCCTTCATCTCTTTTCCATCATATGTAAAATTCACTAACCGTCTCTCCGGAAGATCCCCGAGAATCGGATGATTCTTAATTCTGTCCATTCATGACCCCTCTTTCTGGATAATAATTTGAAATAATGTTCAAAAAAGGAGCCTGTGGAATAACTTCCTGATATTCCACAGACTCCTTTGTCCTTAGATGTATAATAAACTCTTGTATCATACCAGAGTCAACATGCATTTTCTCTGTATTTTCCTCAAATTTTATGAACATTGTCTGGAATCATACTAGACTTCTTGCTCTATTCATGTTATATTCCATGCTGAGGTGAGTAGCATGAACAAAAAAGATACTTTTTATATCGGGGAACTGTCAAAAATTTTTGACATTAGCGTGGATACCATACGATACTACGAGAAAATGGGACTTCTCCATCCTTCACGAAACCCCCAGAACGGCTACCGGTGTTATTCTCTGACAGATTTTCAGACATTAATACTGATTCGGGAACTAATGAGTCTTGGTTTTCACAGTGATCAGATCCGGGATTTCGTTTCGGACAGAACCATAGACAGCACGCTTCATATGCTGGAACAGGAGATTAATCGGGTAAATGAATCAATTTTAGAACTATATGAGAAAAAACATAATATTGAAACCAGACTGACTTCTCTGCGCAATATTTTATCCGAGTCTGAATTTGAAAAAGTCATTCTGGAAGAAAAAGAAAAACGTCCGGCAGTCATGATTACCGATGATAATCTGCCGGACGATTATGTGGATTACTATATTGCCAAATTTATGAAACAGACAAACAAACAGCTCAATACCATTGGATATAGCAACTGTTATACACTGGATCTTTCAAATTCCAACCCTGATTCTGATTATCTGCGGACAAAGAATATTTTTTTTCTCGGAAATCTGTTCTCTTTGGAATACAACTATTCCCTTCCGGCAGGATATTATCTTTGCATATTTTACCGGGGATCCTTAAAAAAGACAAAACAGCTTGTTCCAAAACTATATCAGTACGCAAAAAGGCACAAACTCCGGGTGATCGGTGATCCCATAGAGATGTGCCATATTGATGATTATGAAACTTCTAAGGAAGAAGAGTTTCTGATTGAAGTTGAACTGCCGGTGGAAAATTAATTACAGACAAAAAGAAATTTGTTTTTCTTTCTTTCGGGCATAGATTAGTAATTGATTAAGTTTCTGCCCATATTCTCCCATCTCTTTCCACTCTTCCTGTTTCAGTGTGAATACAATTTTTTTACAAAGATCAACCATTCTTTCCGCCTCTTCCATAATATGAAAATTAAGAGGCATAAAAGCCTGCAGAGAGAGAACTTTTGAACCCAGAGCCTTTGCCACCGGATAATCCAGATCGTTTTCCCAAAGAATTCCCGCAGCAAAAGGGATTCCCTCTCTTTGCAGTTTTCGAAAAAAGGGAGCACCGGTTCCGTTCCCGGAGAGAACAAAAATTTCCGGATCTCCTGCTACCGGCTCAAGCTCCAGATTGCCTGACAGCTCATCAAATGTTCCTGCAGTCATCCCGTACAATTTACTTATATAACCCCGGGAAAAGATTTCTTCCGGGGTGCCGTAACGGTCCACATGATTTCCGCGGATACAGAGCATCTTATCTGATATCCTACCGGCCAGATCGAGCTCGTGGAGAGACATGATCACAGAAAGATTTCTGTTTCTTGACATATCCTGGATAATGGAAAGAAACTCCAGTTTATATTTAATATCAAGGAAAGAAGTCGGTTCGTCAAGAACAATAATATCCGGCTCCTGACAAAGTGCCCGTGCAAGCATAACCCTTTGTTTCTGTCCATCACTGATTTTGGTAAAATCTCTGTCAGCAAGTTCTTCGATATGAACCATTTTCATAGAATCACGGACGATTTCCCGGTCCTGTTCCGATAAAATTCCAAAAACTCCTGTATAGGGATATCGTCCCGTTGCTACAACATCTTCACAGGTCATCAGTTCCGTTTTTACCCTTTGTGTAAGAACAACAGACATCTTTTTGGAAAGTTCTTTTCCGGTCATTTTTTCCACAGATTGTCCATTCAGATATACAATTCCCGCTACAGGATCGATCTGACGAATAATGCTTTTCAATATCGTTGTTTTTCCTGCACCGTTCGGCCCGATGAGCGTAAGGATTTCTCCCCGCTTTAAAGAAATGTTAATATCTTTTATCAACGGCACATTATCATATCCCACAGTAAGGCTTTGGGTTTTAAAATAGTATTCCTCGTTCATAAATTTTCTCCCTTTCGTCGCCGAATCATTATATAGATCACAACGGGTGCCCCAAACACAGCCGTCACTGTACTGATACTCAGTTCCGTAGGAGCAAAAAGTGTTCTTGCCAGAAGATCACATAATAGACAAAACGATGCTCCACCGAGAAAACATCCTGGAATCATAAGGATCGGTTTTGATGTTTTAAACAAACTTTTTACAAGATGTGGAACGGCAATTCCCACGAATGAAACCGGCCCGGCGAATGCAGTAACGCAGGCAGCCAGCACACTGGATAATAAAATAAGGGAAATACGAAATGTTTTCACATTAATTCCCATATTTTTTGCATAAGCCTCTCCCATTTGATAGGCACTGATTGGTTTTGATAACAAAAATATAAAAAAAACAGAAACAAATACGACAATCGCCATAATTCTGACATTTTCCCAGGTGATTCCGGAGAAGCTTCCTTTCGACCAGTTATGTAAATTTACAATATTAGAATCATCCGCAAAAGTCACAACAAAATCTGTAATGGCGGAACAAATATATCCAATCATAACACCTCCTACAATCAGCATGGACATCTGGTCAATCACTCTTGCCATGAGTAGAACAAATCCCATGGAAGCAAGCGCTCCCACAAAGGCAGCAAGAATCATGACAACAGAACTTCCCGCATATCCTTTCTGTAAGAACAAAATCATTACAAGGGCCACCACCACCTTGGCACCGTTAGACACACCGAGAGTAAACGGACTGGCAATCGGATTATGAAAAAATGTTTGTAAAAGATATCCGGAGAGAGCAAGAGCTCCACCTAGAATAACCGCAGCAAGTGTCCTGGGAAAACGAATCTGGAAAACAATATCTTTTGACATTGCTGGAACTTCCATTCCCCGAACCATTTTCCAAACATCGGATAATGGAATACTTACAGTTCCCACACAGATATTTATCGCAAGAAAAACAACAAGAAGTATAAATAAAATCAAATATGCAAAATAATATCTCTTTGTTTTCATCATAGGTATTACCGGAGCTTATAAATATAAGTAAGCCCATTATCCTCTCCTGTCACAATCTTATTCAGATCGGAAATAATCGTTCCCACTTCCATGGAAGACTGATACAGATTCTTTGTTGTACAGTATACATTTCCTTCTTTTACTGCCTTAAACTTTTTAAGAAGGGGACTCTTTCCCATCAGATCTTTTACCGAAGAAAGCTCTCCTTCAATCGTACTATTATAAATGATGTAATCCGCATCTTTTGCAGAAGAATAAAACTCCTCCATCTGCATGGACATAGTGGAGGAAGCCGTATCTTCCTCATCGCCTAAATGTTCAAATATATACTTTCCGCCGGCAAGTTTTATCATTTTCGGAAGGTAATCAGAAGATTTCCGTACATTTACCTCTCCATTGCCGGTAATATAAAAAAATGCCACAGTTTTGTCTATTCTTTCTTTACTGCTGATTTCCCGGAAGGCATTTGCCTGCTCATTAAAAAGCTCCTCCGCTTTCTTTTCCTTATTTGCCAGCAATCCGTAAAGCTTTACCCATTCCGTTCTTCCAAGGGGACTGTTTTCATAACTGGAATAGTCCACGAGAACAGGAATTCCGAATTTTTCCAGTTCCTCTTTTACTTCCGGGGTATGATAAATCATTGTATTTTCTATTGCAAGGCCGCATTCTCCGGAAATAATCTGCTCATAATCCGGAGCAGAATATTTTCCGGCATATCGGATTTCACCATCTTCCATTGCTTTTCTAGCCTTTTCAATATACCATCCATCCGCTTTCAAGGCTGAAAAACGGATAAGATCAAGACTGTCTAAAGAAGAAAAGATATCCATGGCAGCAGAAGCAACAAGATAAATATTTCTGACCGGCTGCTGAATTCTTACTATCTCCTTATCCACGTCTTTAGGACATTCCTTCCCCTCCGGAATCACAAGGAAACGATCTCCGTTAGATATTTGAATCAACGCAAATCCATCGTCATAATAGTCAACAGAAAATTCTTTTGCATATTCTAATTTCATTTCTCCGGTATGATTCAGGCTGGAGCTGATATCCAGCTTATTTTTCTCCTCCTGACCCCTTTTCCCTCCCTCCGCCTGACAGGAAACCAGTCCGAATATGAGAAAAATTCCGAGAAATATTGATACCACTCTTTTCATCATCTTACGATTCTCCCTTTTTCTTTCGCATAAAAATTCCGGCAAATACAACTGCGATAAGCACTGCAATTACTCCTGCGAATAAAACAGGCAGCTTCTGTCCTTTTTCCTGTTTGGCAGAAAATATCATTGTATATTCCACTTCATGGGGAACACTCATTGCCGTCGTATCTGCCACAATTTTCACCGGTTTTCCAAAAATAGTGACCGGAATTTCAAAAACAGAATTGCCACTGTCATTGACCGGAAAATATTTTTTCCCGTCAACGATCATATAATCATAATGAGAGCTGCTCCATTCAACCCTACCCACCGCTCTCCCATCTTTTACCACAAGTTTTGCCGGTGAACGGACGGATGCTCTTCCACTTCCTCCCTCTAAAACAATTTCCATCTCATAAATTCCATCTTTTAAATCAGAATTTTCTTCTTTTCCCTCTACCGGTAATATGATTAGAAAACTCATAAACAAAAATACCGGTAACACATACAGAAATTCCTTTAAAAAAATGCATTTCTTCATACTTTGTCTCCTGTTTTCATGTACAAATGCCCCCGCCAAAAAGCGGGGGCAAGTTCTATTTGCTTAATTTTTATTATTTTTACTCCTGTTTCTCATCAACTTTCACAGGGTTTGAAACACAGACTTTATGATCGTACCATTTTCCCTTCGTACCTATAAGAGCCAGATCAAACTCCTTATCAAGTGCCGGAACAGGGACATCGAATCCATTCACTTCTTCCGGTTCCGATCCGTCATCATATGTTATCGTATCCACCACCGGTTGTAAAAGCTCTGCCCCTTCTTTCTGAGCATCTTTAGCAAGCCCCGGATACAGATTCACGATGTTCCTGGACTGAAGTGCAATATGTATCGTCATCTTCCCGTCTTTTACAGTGAGGATACCATTTCCTTCAAAGGCAGGATTATCCTGAAACATCTTACTGTCTGTATCAAATTCTGCAGTATATGTTCCATCGGCAAGAGCAACCGGTGTCTCCTCAGAAACCTGGGTGGTCACTTCTGATGAAGTATTTTCCGTCTGTGTCTTATCACCAGAACTTCCACATCCGGCTATCATTGTTCCAAAGACCATTACAATACAAAGCAGTGCAACTATTTTTTTCTTCATCTATAATATTCCATTCCTTCCTGTGATACTTCCGGATCATTCATCTATTTGATCACCGCTGCCGTATGATCAACATAAAGCTGCTGGATTGCATCAATCTCACCCAGTCCCGCAATCTGTGCATCAACACTTTCAAATTTGCCGGAAGCATTAAACTGGCTCTTCCAGGAATCTTCTTCATCACCGGCCATATCGTTGTTCGCATGATCACCTGCTACTACCATCAGAGGACGAAGGATCACTTTCTTGTAACCTGCATCTGCTACTTTCTTAATGATAGCTTCACATGCAGTATCCGATGGTTTTCCTTCTACAGTTCCGATAAATACGTTATCATATCCCAGTTCATCCATCTGTGCCTGCATCTGAGTATATGAAATACTTGCTTCATGAGAAGTACCATGTCCCATAAATACAAACGCAGTTCCATCTTCTTTTGCTGCTGTTAAGTCGTCATAACCTGCAGTTTCCACTGCTTTTTCTGTAACAGCCTTTGCAACGGCTTCTTTATCACTATTTAAAGATTTTACGTCAGATCCAACTTCGCCAAGTAATGGTTCCGCAATTTTTACAGATTCAAATTTATCTGTATAAGAATCCACCGCTTCCATTAACTCATCATATTCTGCACCATGCATCAGATGGGTCGGCTGAATCACAAGATTCTTCACACCATTGGATACGGCACGATCTAATGCCTGTTGCATATTATCGATTGCTTCCCCGTCTCTTGCCTGAATATGATTAATGATAATCTGTGCAGTAAATGCTCTTCTTACAGACCAGTCCGGATATGCCTTCTGCAGAGCATCTTCAATTCCTTTCACATCCTTCACACGACTGTCATTAAAAGAAGTTCCGAAACTTACGACGAGAAGTTCGTTCTCCCCAATTCCGTCATCGTTAAGAGGATCATCCTGGGAGGCATCTCCTGTATCCCTTCCGAAGTAATCAGGATCCGCATTCTCGCCTTCCACCATTTCTTTTTGTTTATCAGTCAGCTCATCCCATGCTTCCTTCGCCTCTTTACACTGTTCATCAGTCTGATCATTTCGTTCCTGAACATAAATGGCATCAATTAACGAGGCAACATGATCAGCCGCTTTCTGATCAGCATCGACACTTTCCATCACCTGTGTGGTCGCCTCCGCCCGGTCACCGGTACCACTGCTTCCACATCCCGTGACGAGAGTCACTGCCATCGCCGATGCACATAAACAAACTGCAAATTTCTTCTTCATCTTTCTTGTCCTTTCCTTTCTAAAAAATAATGCAACAAAACCAAATATAGAATGCGAAAAAGACAAAATCCAACGCAAAGATGCAGTTGGATTGTAAAAATTCTCGGTACAATCAAACCCTCGTGATCTGGAATCTGTCATTCCCGTACCATAGCCGGCAGGTCTCCTGGCTCGCAGTGAAAAAGTTCTACAATCCAATAATTGCCGCCTTCCCAAACCATTCGGTTCAGTGACATCATGGCAAAACTCTCTGCATACAGTGACGAGATCGCACAGGATTCTAACCTGTTTCCCTATTCTCCGTTCCTTCCACGGCACCGACTATTGTTATTTGATTTTGTAATAATTGTAAATATAGTATAACATACCACATAAAAAATTACAATATTTTCTTTTATAAATAGTAAAAATATAACTTAATATTTTTAAAAAACACAACACTAACCGGATCAGCCCCCTTTTTTTATCATAAAATAATCCCACACATATACTAATAATATCCGGATGAAGGAGAGTTTATCATGGATTATATTGATGTGCATTATATTGGAAATAGTGATGCTCTGCTTACCTGCTATGAAAAAAAAGGGAATCTCATTCCTCTGTTATCCTGTACCGCCTTTGTTGGAAAAAACGGAATCCATAAACAAAGGGAAGGGGATCTTAAAACACCTTCCGGGGAATACAGTTTTCTTTTTTCTTTTGGTACCGGATGTCGCCCGGAAACTTCTATCGATTATATACAGATTACAAAAAATCACTACTGGTGCAGCGATGATTATGAATACAACCAGTTAATCGACCTGTCTCTTCATCCTCATCCCTGTCGGGGGGAACACCTTATTGAATATGCGGAAGCTTATCGGTATGCCATTGTATTAGATTACAATAAAACCGGAAACCCTCATAGAGGATCCGCCATCTTCCTCCACTGCAGGGTTCCCGGACACTATTATACTGCTGGCTGCATTGCCATCTCACAAAAAAACATGCTTATTATTCTTAAACAATGCAGCAAAAATACAAAAATATACATTCACTGATTATCTGGCATCTTCTTTCCTAAACTGGACCGTTCCTGCAGGATGATGCGGAGGGGCATACACGGAAGAAATTTTCAGACAATGTCTTCCTGTATTTAAAATGTTATGCCAGGTTCCCGCAGGAATAAAAATACCATCGCCTCTCCTCACTCTTTTCTGGAAATCGAGTTTATTTTTACATTCTCCCATCCAGACTGTTGCACATCCTTGTTCAACCCGGATATACTGGTCTGTATCTTCGTGAATTTCCATTCCAATCTCTCCACAAGGTGGAATACTCATTAATGTCATCTGTATATAACATCCTGTCCACACAGCAGTACGAAATGTCTGATTATTCATCGCTGCTATTTCAACAGGAAAAACAGCCGGATCCGGCCCAAAATCTGTCTTATGATAATCCATAGCTGACCTCATTGCATTCTTTTTATATCATAATATGGCATTACAAAAGAACATGTTACAAATTCTATTTTTTCATTTGTATCCACTCTTTTCCTTACTAATTCAAAAAAGACAGGAGCAACCGGCATCTTATGCCACTTGCTCCCTGCTTTGTTAAATTTCTTTTCCCTTTGTACCGATCGCATGAATTACAAATGGGATAAATAATGTAATCAACGCTGCATATCCCAGATATGCATATCCTTTTTTCACAACTGTCATCATTTTTGTTCCCACACCATGCTGTACTAAAGTTAACATCGGAACTGTCGCTGTTGCAAGATCTGCCGCAAATACAACGGCCAGAAGACCCACAATAGAGATTTCCATGGTAAGGAAATTGCACAAGAAAATTCCAATGGCTGCCCGATTAATCTGCTTTACATCTGTAACTGCTTCCACATGCTGATACATAACCGATACAGAGGCAAGCTGAAAGAAAAAATAAAGTACAAAGCCAGTACGGGGCACCAAATAATGTCTGGATTGTGGAGCCTCCGGTTGCAAATGCTGCGGCAGATGCCGTTCCAATCATAATCAGATAACAGATTTCATATAAATTGGACATAATATGACGCGTCGGACTGTACGCCCGGAAAGTCCGATCTGGTGAGCATTATCACCAAATCCCTGTTCGACCATAGGTCGGGTAAAAGCAAGCTCTCCGCCGAGGGCAGTCGCACCAATAAGAACCGAACTTGGTTTTCTTGCACAAATACAGTCGGCAAATGCATCGGTATAACAATCTTCCCAAAAGCCTTCAAACCCTTCATGTTCATATACATAAACATGATCGACCCCGTATTCCGGCAGTTTTTCAGCGTTTTCTCTGGTTCCTTTTGCCCCGATGATTACACAATCCACCTGATAATTTACCTCAAATGCCTTTGCTTTTTGCTCAAACTGAATCGCATCTTCCGGACAACTCCTTGTACACAAACGACACATACGACAGGAATCACCAACTTTTATTCCATCCCCCTCTATGACCAGGGCTCCAAAAGGACATTTTTCTATGCAAATCCCGCACAACGTACATTTTTGTGAATTAAAATTTAAAAAATTCATTTTCCCTCTCCCCCCTTAAATCATCTTCTTTTCTAAGCAAATACCTTAATATAAAAAATAGTCCCAGGAGAATCGTCATCTCCTGAAACTATTCTTAATTCTTATTTTTTTCTACACCAGATGTTTTCGAATGTTTTACATAACTTCCCAGATTATCACTGCGAAACCAAGGACAGTGTCCATGAATCTTACCATGCCAGTCTTAACAATCAAAACACCGCAATCTACATTAAAGATTCCAATTTCCAAATCGTACTGTCTCCGGTTTTTTGTCATGGGAACCGATTATTTTTTCCATCCAGATCATGTCATACCACCGGTCAAACTTGTACCCGCTGTTATGAAAGTGCCCAACCAAAGAAAAACCCATGGTCTTATGGAAATTAAAACTGTCATCATTTAAATGTTCATCTTCTTCAACCGGGATGGCAATGCAGGCATTCATGTTTCGTATTCCCATTGTTCGCAAAGACTGTTCCAGCCGGCTGTACAGTTCCCGCCCTATACCCATTCTTTTACAATCTTTTCTTACATAAATCGTCGTTTCCACCGACCAGTCATAGGCTTCTCTCCCTTTAAATGTATCCGCATAAGCATATCCTACAATCTCATTTGATTCCACAGCTTTAATATATGGATACTTGGCAGAAATATTCTCAATTCTATTTTTAAACTCCTCAATCGACGGAACCAGGTATTCAAATGAGATTGCTGTATCTTCAACATAAGGAGCATATATCTTAAGGAGCTCTCCGGCATCTGCAACCGTCACTTTATCAATCGTCATTTTCATCCTCCAATCCACAATAAAAAGAATATGTTTCAAAAATCAAATTTTTTCTATTCATGAATCAGGGATTCCACCTTATCACTGTTCTCAAATAAAACACACCCGCCAACATGGTTTTCCGTCAGTGTCCCACTAGCCTGTAATTTCATAAACAGATCAGAATGAAGTGCTTCCCGCAAAGAAGATTCTCTTACATTCACATCAAAATAAGGGGAAAACGGGCATGGTTCCGCACCGCCGTGTGAATTAATATGAAAGAAACCTCTGCCTGCAGCAATACAGCCACCAGCAGCCTTTTCGTCCCCCGGAAAAGATAAAAAAATCATATTCGGGTACTGATTTCTGATTTTTGCAAGATGATAATCCAGATATTCTCGTTCTTTTTCTCCCGGTGCAAGAATCTTTAGTTCCGGTTCCATCGGCACAAATTCAACAAAGAAAAGTGCCCTGCATCCTCGTTCTTCGAGTCTTTTTACAAAGGAATCTGATGTAACTTCTTCCAGATTGTCCTTTGTCACCGTGACGGAAGAAGCAAACAAAAGTTTTTCCTTTTGTAGTTTTTCCATCGCAGACAACACTTTCCCATATACCCCTCCTCCTCTTCTGGCATCGGTCTTTCTTTCTTTTCCTTCAATACTAAATATCGGAATAAGATTTCTATTTTTCTTCAGCAAAAGGATATATGTATCATCGAACAGTGTTCCGTTTGTAAAAATTGGGAACAGTATTTTTCTGTTACTTCCGGCCATTTCAATGACATCTCGGCGAATCATAGGTTCACCGCCCGCAAGAATGATAAAACTGATTCCCAGTTCTTCTGCCTCGTTAAAAATCCGCCCCCACTCTTGTGCAGAAAGCTGTTCAACCGAACCTGTATCTGTACAGGAATGAATCGCTCTGGCATAGCATCCGTTACAATGAAGATTACAATTACTTGTAATACTTGCAATCAGAAAGGCGGGAACATGTTCTCCCCCCTTTTCCAGTAGAAGACGTTTCCTGGATGCTTCCTGGACTGTCTTTACAAATCTGCTCATAAAAATACCTTGTGCCGGATTCTTCAAAGAAACTTTTACTATATTCTTCATAAGATTTTCTACACCGGCTGTTAGATATCTCTGTAAATCCATCAATTCTGACACTGATTTTTCCTCCAGTCTTACTCTCTCCTTCATATTTTTTATATTACAATAATCTGATATTTCCCGCTTCATAGCCTATTCAGGGACTTTCCTATTATATAAAAACCCTTGAAAATACTGGATTTTCAAGGGTTTTAAGGTTCTTATTTAAGATTTGCAAAATCGGGATTACATTCCCATCTGAGAAGCGAAGTATTTTTTCATACCTTCTGCTCATGCGGGTTTTAGCAGGTAAAAAAAATCTTTGACGCAATTTTTACGCACTTTTGTTTTTTCACAGAAGGATTATGTTTAATTAATCTGACGCAA